>JBECUL010000103.1:0-5879 GCA_040225955.1 Candidatus Asgardarchaeum abyssi
AGCCGAGGTTTAGAGAGTTTCGTGAGGACATCCGTGAGTCGTTTTACGTTTTTGTGCTGGTTTGGGAGGGAGTTGTCGAGTTTGAGGTTACTGAGGTTATTACTATTAGTGGGGTTCGTGATATCCCGTACAAGTGTGAGCGTGAGAGCTGGCCGCCGCCGGTGATGATAGCAATATGACTTGTGATTGTGATGTCTACTGGTTATTCTAATATTTGATGCGTACGATGCTTTCACATGACTTTTTGGTGTGTGCGCGGAATATTTTTTATTGGGGAATTTTGAAAATTCATGGAGGATTGAGGCGGATCTTGGTGTCTAGGGAGCGTACTCATTTCGAAAATAGTGCGGAAGTACTGTTATTGCACAAACCTATAAATATGCCAATGTAAATATAGTTTACCAGCTAATCAGAAAATAATTTAACCAGTTATGCATAATAATGGATATACTCAAAAACGGGGGTACACTTATTGAAATCTTTTGTTTCTAAATGTTTGGAGATTCAAAAAAAGCTTAATAAAGAATTAGAGACAACAATTTCAACATTAAATAAAACAAACTACTTTACAAGCATGAAAAATGTATTTCTACCATTGAAAGAGTTATACACACTAATGATAGAAGCCTATGAGCCATACATAGAATTATCTCAATTCGACCATGAATATTTTACAACTTCCCTAAATTACGTGATTAGGAGATTTAAGCAAACAGAGGATGACGAAAAGAAAAAGGATCTCGCTAAACAAATCTCTGCTTTTAGGGAGAAACTGAATGAAGTTGAAGATAAATTAAACTCCTATATGAGTGAAAAATGGGCGTTTATGGGAATTCAATGGCTTATTGAAATGTATACTGCAAAAATTGAAAACAGAACACCTAATGTAGACTATTTTGTTAAGCTCTCAAGCTATGTTACAGAGAATTTTGAAAATGCGCTTGTTGATGAGAGAAATATTTCAATTGATGGCCTAGACGAAATGCGTGATGGCCTCATAAGGAAAGGTATAGCTAAAACCGTCGAACTTGAAAGTCAAGAGAAAGCAAAAATCGAAGAAGTTTTCGTGAAAGGCTTATTATCAGAGCAGAAATTCTATAGGTTCTTAGAGCAGGTAATTGAATTTAGAGAAAGCATTCTATGGGTAGCTCTTTCACCATTCCCTGAAAATCTATTAAGACACATCTTAAGGTACGTTTCAATGGAGGTTGCAGAGGAAATTCTTAAGAAGGCCCTTAATCAGAAAGTTGAAGATAAAGGACTATTATCAGAGTTAAAAGTAAACTATGATGAGGTTACGGATACAAAATTATCTGTAGAAATAGATTTGTTAGCTTCTCTCTTTGAGAAAAATCTCATAGATGGTTATCTGAATAAGGCTTTAGAATTTGGTAGTTTAGCTATAGATAAGGCAAAAAAGGCACCTGAAGAGCATCATGAGAGTGAACTTGAGAAAAGAATAAAGACTATGTATCCGTTAGCTAAGATAGAGCAGTTAAGGCGAGAATTAAAGGGCCTAATTAAAGAAAACAATATAGAAAAAGCAGTTGAAATAATCGAGAATATGCGTAAAACATTAAGAGCTATTGATAAGAAAAAGTTAGATCATGATATGCTAACCCTTGTATTTGCTGTAAAGAATATGGTTGAGCAGTTAAGGTTCGCATTAAAGGAAAATCCAACAGAATCAGAGGCCATATTGAAGGACTTTGAAGAGGAACAAACATTAAAAATCGAAAGTTTGCTTTCAGAAGCAGAAAAAATAATCTCGGAGGATGGATTTGTCAGTATAGCGAGAAGCAAAGAGACTTTTATGAGGTTTGATGCAATAATAAAGAAGTTAACTAACCTTTCGATATGGATATCTGAGGAAAATGGTGGCAAAATATCTGATAGGGTTAAAACTCTATTAAATATAAGGAGATGGGCCTTAGGAATTAATGTATTGCAGTTTGGACCTTTTGATAAATATCTCCTACAAGGTTTACGGGCTAGAATAAGACATTACTTGTGGCTTAGCGAAACGGCAGAACTCTACAAGAAGATAGGATTTGATAATTTGTCAAAAGAATGTGAGGATATAGCAAAGCTTGCCTTAAAGGATGCATTCTCTAAGGAGGCAACTAATTTATTAAACGTAACTAAGATGTGGGTATATCGTGCATACAGAAAACGAAGAAAACACATCTTTGAGCCAATTATTGGTGAAGGTGATGTTTCTTTAATGAGCGATGCTATAGAAATGGAAAAGTATGAACAATATCATGATAACGCAATAAAAATATACAACACATTATCAGATCTCTTTAAAGAGGCAAAAATAAGTGCTGAAGATAAACGAGAAGAAATGTTATTTGATGCTATATCTATGTTACATAAAGCGGATGCTATGAGGTTAGAAGCTGCAAAACTTGATGGCCTCGCTGAGCGTGCTGCCTTTTTACAAGAGTGGTGGGATGCTGAAAAACTCTATGACAAAGCAGGAGAGATGTTTAATAAGGCAGCAGCATACTACGCAGCAGCCGTTAAAGCTGTTAGGGAGGGAAAATTAGGACAATTTGCAGCGGAAATGGCAGAATTTTGTAAACGACTAGCAATATTTGAATGGGAACAAAGAAAAAATGTTAGCGATAGAACCTCGCCAACATTCAAGCAAGAGGAATTACTAGGTAAGATATATAGACAGCTATAGTAGAATAAATAATCAGTTATTGCTAGTATACCATCTCTTCTTTATTTTTAGAAATGACGAACTTTACTTCCCTTTGATCTCTAATTTTCTCTACAACCCCTTCCCTGAAAAATTCATTAAGTATTGCTGAAGCATGGCTCCTTGAGATTCCTAACGCTTTACTGACTTCTCTAGCAGTTACGCCAACTGGACCTCTTGACAAGAGGTAATCATATATCCTCTTCTGAGTGTAATCTAATTCGTCAGGAGCTATTTTAAGTGTATCTACTGCTTTATCGTAGGCATATCTACCAGATTCTGTCATACTAGACACTAACTTTTCTAATAAGTTTTCAACGTTATACACATGTTTCTTAATTTCTTCAATTCTTTTTTCAAGATTATCAATCCTTAATGTTAATTCCTTAATCTTTCGATTCTCCTCCATCGACATCACCAACAACATCAACAACATTCATTATTTATTTTCTATTTTGTGTTTATAAACATTTCGCTGCGGTTTTTCATTTTTGTCTGTCAATGAGCTTGTGAAAAACATAAATATTAAGTTATGAATATTTATTATATGATGACAAATAATAAAACGTGTCCTAAAGATGGATGCGGAGAGAGTTAGCTTTTTAATTAGCTTTTTAATAGGCATCTTAGGATTGGGAATTTTCATACTCTTCTTCTTTTTAAAGATGGATGATAACAGCATTTGGCAATCTCTTGCAGTTTACCTTGGTATTGATATAAACTCTTTTGCTATAATTGTCTATTATATGACCCTCTTTTCCTCATTGGTTATTTTTATCCCGACGTTTATATACGTAATAGCAACAAAATCGTACAAATCAGCGCTTGAGCTATTCCCTCTAATATTCATGCTTCTTGGATTTACAATATTTTGCCTTATACAATATTGGATCGACTCCTATGTTAACTCTCTGAATTTCCCTCTAGCTATTAAAGAAAATATATCTGGTCTTTTGTATATTTATTCCTTAGTCAGCACTCTTATTGTATTAATAATCCTTGGAAATGAAATATCATGCTATTTTTATTATTCTAAGCATTATCGCAAATACTCAAAAAAGTTCAAGGAATATAGAAAAGAGAGAAATGCAGTTTTACTCTGGTTTGCTTTATGGGGTGTCTCAATATTTGTTTACATTTCAACATTCTATTTTCCTAACTTTTCCACACTTATGCTATCTCTCCCAGTTTGGGTACATGATTGGATTGCTTTACTTATTTACCTAATCCCACCGACTTTTACCTACATGATAGCAAAATCAGAAGAAATAAAAGATTATGTTATTATTATTTTCAGCATCCCTTCAACATCTATTATTTATGTATTAGATAAAGCACTAAAGACTAGATGCCTCTCTATATCATACTTTACTATTTTATTCATTATTTATATTCTTCTAAAAAGACGAGGTCATGAAGGAAAAAGCGCTTTAATCTTTATTTTTGCTAGTATTTTATGGTATATCTACTTCTTAGTGGCTGGCTGATTAACAACTAGAATACGTTAGATCAATTGTCAGAATGCTGATAGCAAATGATAATTGTTCTGCTCCTTAAATCAAATAGCTTTTATCTCGCATAAACTTTAAATATTTTTGTGATAATGCACATAATAGAGTATGATGTCGTACTTAAATATTAGGATGGTGATAGAATGCCATTCGGTAGAGGTTGGGGCTGGGGTCCAAACCCCTTCCCGTTTTGCAGATGGTTCCCTTGGTTACCTAGATGGTGGTGGCTCTACCCATTCTGGTATTCATACTTTGGATATCCGTATTATTCAATATTCCCGTACTATCCCTGGACATACTGGCGGTACCCATATACTTACTACACGCCATACTTCTGGCCGTATTACTACTGGTAATTGAGCCTTTTTCTTTTTTTATTATTTCAAGGAAAAAAATAAATAACTTATAAAGTATTGTCTATTTAAGTTGGTGATCAAGATGAAGGGTGTGTTTGTTTGGATATACTAAGTCTTCTTTTATGAGATATTATTTCTCATTCTTATGCTTCGTTTTTGTTGATCATTGTATTTTACTTGAGGAGGTGCACTATTTATGAATGAGTTTATAGTAACTCCTTACTCTGTAGTAGGAAAAGTTAATTATGATAAGCTAATTAAACAGTTTGGCCTTAGCTTAATAGATGATAGGTTGATAGAGGAACTTAACTTTCCTCATAAGCTTTTGCTATTCAAATACTTCTTCGCTCACCGGGATTTGGATAAAATAATTAGAGTATACAAAGAAAATGGAAAATTTGCTATTGTTAGTGGCCGTGGAGCTTCAGAACATATCCACTTGGCTCATGTACTGCTATTCAAATTTGTGTTAGAACTTCAAAGGAGGTTTAATGCTTTTCTTTTCGTCCCAATATCCGAGGATGAAAAGTACTTTGCAAAGCAAGGACTATCTTTTAATGATGCGAGAAAATACGCAATTGAGAACTTGATAGACATAATTGCATTGGGATTGGATAAGAAAGATACTGAAGTTTTAATTGACACGCTCACCATGAACGCTAAAATTTATGGTTTGGCTGCAAAACTTGCAAAAAAGATCACTCTTAGCACAATAAAGGCTGTTTATGGTTTTTCAAATGAGCAAAATATTGGCCTGCATTTCTTTCCAGCTATTCAGGCGGCTCATATACTATATCCAACAGTAGAAAAGGACTTGCCATCATTAGTTGTAATTTCAGTAGACCAAGATCCTCATATGAGAATTGCAAGAGATGTTGCTGCGAAATTCTCTCTGTTTAAACCTGCTGCATTAGAATCTCGTTTCTTAAAAGGATTGACAGGAGAAGAAAAAATGAGTGCAAGTGAACCATATTCAGCTATTTATGTAAATGATACACCAGAACTCGTCAAAAGAAAGATTTGGAAAGCTTTTACTGGAGGGAAGCCTACAGTTGAAGAGCAAAGAAGGTATGGAGGAAAACCTGGTATTTGCCCAGTATACGAGTATCATGTATTGTTTTTTGATACGTTAGAGGAGGCAAAGAAAAGAAATACCCGTTGTAGAAACGGCGACTTACTCTGTGGTGATTGCAAAATAGAGTTAACTGAAAGGATTATCAGTACTTCCGCATTAATTAGGTGAAAAATCCGTATTGGCTGCGAAAAAATTATTTTTTCCGCCGCACTCCTTTTTGTCGGTGA
>JBECUL010000104.1:0-5851 GCA_040225955.1 Candidatus Asgardarchaeum abyssi
TCATACTCCACATTAAAACCTTTTGTGATCTTTATGAAAGTATCTACGTACTCCTTATACACTTTCGGTTTGCCAAAGTATCTTATTGGGACGTTATCATCCTCATCAACCCCTATTGGAACACTCTCATGAACTATATTAGGAAAACTTAGTAAGAGTTCGTCTCGTAGGTTGAGATATTTTTTAACAATCGCTTCCTGCTTTTTAATTTCTTCGCTAACTTGCTTTGCTTTTTCTACTAGTTTTTTTCTTTCATCTGGATCCTTCGTAATACCAATTTGCCTATTTAGTTCATTACGTTTCCTTTGCAGCTCATTTAACTTCTGCAACTCCCTTCTCCATAATTTGTCATAATTTATTGCATCATCCACACTCTTGGGATTCAAACCTCTTTTTTCAATAGACCATTTTATCTTTTCTGGATCATTTCTGAGATAATAGAGCATACTCCACATAATGGTCCCTCATTATATAAGACTAAGATTAAGGAAAGGATATAGATTATTTAAACTTTTATCATTTGATATTACAAAAATGAATATTAGATTGTCGTCTTTAATTTCTTACACGCCACAGATAAATATTTTTTATAGTATAAAGTTTTTTAAATGTAAATAATTATGAAATAATATCATCAAAAGATTTTATTTAAAAAAAGAGGTGCAGTCCATGATTATTGATGCGTATAAGTACGTTCTTGACTTTCTTAAACTATACACCAGAGATAGAACACGAGCAAAAAAGGAATTAGACATGTATTTTTATGAACATTCTGATTTTTTAAGTGCCTTCTATAATCATTACCTTGGTATTTCCATAAATGAAGCCAAGGCTCGTTTCTTAGAAAATGCTAGGAAATTCAACTTTATTGAGCTGGAGAATAAAATAAATGATGTCTATCCTGTGATTCTTCAAGTTGCTAACAAGGTAACAGAAGAGATGAAAATCAAGCCAAACATTTATCTTTTCATTGATAATTGGGAAGTTAATGCTCTTACTGTCATTACAACTGGTAAAAAGACAGCAGTAGGTGTAGCTCTTGAAAATGTAAATAAAGATAATATCGGACTCATACTTGCACATGAAATATGCCACCAAGTCTTCGTTCAAAGAGTTCTTGAAGAGAATCCCGAAATAAGGAATTATCAAGAGCTCTTTGAGTTTCTGGATCTTGCGGACATGCTTCTTTTTGAAGGATTGGCTGCAATATATACGAAATTAGTCTATCCTGATAAAGAGCTTCACGAACTAATCTTCTCAACAAAGGAAATGATAAAGTGCTGTGAAGAACATGAAGAAGAAATTCTTAACTTTACTTTGAATGACTTAGGGAATAAAGGCATAGAAACATATATAAGGCACTTCACAAACAAGTCTCCGATATGTTCAAGACATGGCCATTATATTGCATATAAAATGGTTAATACTTTGTTAGAACATGGATTTTCGTGGAGAGAATTATGTTATAATTGGAAAGGAAAGGATTTAGTAAGAAAATATCTTGACATAATGTCATCAAATAGGTGAAAACGTTGCTTAGAATTTTAGCTTTATCAGACACCCACGGTAATGTTACGGCGATAGATAAGGTTGTTGATATTGTAACAAAACAAGGATTAAATATAAATTTAATACTATTTCTTGGTGATTTTTCAAATTATGAGTTTACTAAAGATTTAGAAAGTAGTATAAAAGAGATAAACTATATCTTAGATAAACTAAACACTTTTGATACTCACATTTTTTATGTTCTTGGCAATAGAGATCCTCCTTATAATGTCATAGAAGACTACGTAAACTTAGATGCTACATATCTATCTCATTATAAGCGATTAAGAATTTTTGATGGCATATTTATATCATCATACCCAGAGTATACTGATGAACATACAATCCTAGTAGGGCATTACCTCAACGAGTTGAAGAGGCAGGCTATAATAAATATTGAAGGCCATACGCATACTGCTACGTTTTGTGAGTATAATAATCGTAGATACCTAAATCTAGGTTTTCTTTATAGAGATTATTTAAATGGAGCTAAGCCGATGTATGGCACTTTTTTTGTAGTGGATGTTAATTCTAAGAATAAAATAAACATAAAATGTTACCAATTAGGAATGATAAAAGAAATCAAAATATACCCCTTTACATTCTGGGTGCCACAATACTGGAAAAGAACGCCTCTTCATTATAAGAATAATAGAGAAAGAATAAGGCTCTTAAACTTTCTCGAGCTAAAAGAAGATGATTTAAAAGTTGATGCAATAATTCCTTAATTTATGCTTCATCACGACTTTTTCTAGGTTTACATATTATTTCACGTACAAACAAATCGAAAAAATTACTCGTATGAGCTGGTTTAATGATAGTCGCAGTGTCGGCTCCAAATCCAGTTCCTGCAATCGCAATTACATCCTCATCTATAGGTATTAGTCCTGCATCGGCAGCCATTAAAACTATTTCTATGCAAACTTTTATCCCCTCACCAAGAAGTCTTAATGCATTTGCCATAAGTTCGACAGGACCATAAAAATTAAATTGTCTACGTAGTGCTCTCTCAACTCCACTTAAAGCATGAGTACAAGTAATAACCTTGGCTCCTTTTGCAATTAAAGATTTTCTAATATCCTCACTCATCTGCTGTTCTCCTGGGTTTAAAAAACCAGTCATGTGAGTTACTATAACTAAATTAAATTCTTTAGGATTAAAAATCTCAACAGCTTTCATTGCCGTTTCGCCATATGTAGATGCCACTACAATATTCTTTATACCTCTATTTTTAGCTCTCACTAAAGCTAATTTTAAAACATCCTCAGTGTTTTCAGGACCCGGACTATCAAAATAGACTATCTTTTCCTCAAACATACACATCTCTCCTACTCCAATAAACACTACGTCTATTATAAAAGATTTCTTTCAAAAAAATAAAATAAGTAAAGTTAGGTTATAAAGACTTTGTAAATTCCTCTTTCTTTAAAAGTAATTCCCACTGTCTATCAACGTACTCTTGGATATATTTTATCATTTCCTCTTCTGCCAGCAAATGTTTAAATCTACCTTGTATTTTGAAATATTCTATGATTGGTAGAAAAGACCGCGGCTTAACAGTTATCCTATATTTTCCATATTCAACTTCATACAATGGAAATGCCTTTGTCTGCACAGCTAAACGGGACACTTCAATCATCTTTTCTGGGGGGTATCTCCACCCTGGCTGACAAGGAGAAAGCACATGTATAAATTTGGGGCCTTTTATTGTTAGTGCTTTTTGTATTTTTCGAATCATATCTTCTGGATAGGCCACAGTAGCAGTTGCAACGTATGGAATGTTATGAGCTACTAAAATCTCAACTATGTTTTTCTTAGGTTCTTTTTTCCACATTTTTGTTTTTCCAACTGGTGTTGTAGTAGTCCAAGCTCCAATAGGGGTAGCACTAGATCTTTGAATTCCTGTGTTTTCGTATGCCTCATTATCATACATTATGTAGAGCATATTATGATTTCTTTCAACAGCACCACTTAATGTTTGAATGCCTATGTCTACAGTACCACCGTCGCCAGCCCAGCCGAAGACTACAATATCTTTTTTACCTTGATATTCAAAACCTTCGACTAACCCAGAAACAACTGCAGCTGTAACTTCAAAAGCAACATTAACTATGTTAATATCTAAATCTCTAAATGGAAATGGTGCTTGAATTATAGACCAGCAACATGCTGGAATTACCGCTACAGCCTTTTTTCCTATTGCTTTTAATGCGTATCTCATTGATAAAGCTGCACCGCAACCCTTACATGCATAATGACCAGGATGCATATACTCTACAGAAGGTATTCCCGCTATTTTTTCAGGTATCATAATAATCACCTTCAGATGTTTAAATCTATCCATTCAATTTCTCTATCCAACTTTCCCTCCTTCTTTATTTCTATAGCATTCTTGAAAATTTTAATCATAGTCTCTGTTGATATATCGCGACCACCTATACCAACAATGTAGTCCTTCACAATAACATCGGAGTGACCATACAGAGCTGCCTTTACTTCATTAAAGAGTGCACCACCATAACCGAATGAGTAACTTCTATCGATAGTGCCAATAACAGTAACATCTTTCAAATATTTTCTGAGGTCCTCTGTAGGAAATGGTCTAAATGTACGAAGTCTAATTAACCCGACATTATACCCTTGTTCTCTAAGTATGTCAACCGCTTCCTTACCCATGCTTGATAAAGCTCCCATAGTGATTAGGACAACGTCAGCTCCGTCAATTCGATAAATATCCAGAAGGTCTCCATGGTATCTACCAAATTTCTTTTTGAACTCCTCAGCAACTTCTTTTATCTTGCTCTTAGCTCTCTCCATAGCTTGAGCCATTTTATACCTAAATTCCATGTATTGATTTGGAAATGCAAGCGTACCGTATTGTCTTGGGTTATCTAAGTCAATCTTATGTGGTAAATCAAAAGATGGAAGAAACTCATCAACCATTTCTTGATCTGGTATATCAACAACCTCAAGCGTATGTGTCAAGATAAACGCATCCATGTTTATTATCATTGGGAGCAAAATATCATGAGATTCTGCAATTTTATAGCCCATTATTACAGAGTCTAAAACCTCTTGATTATTCTCAGCAAAAATCTGCATCCATCCTGTATCTCTCTGAGCAATTGCGTCTTGATGATCTGCCCATACACTCCAAGGAGGAGCAAGAGCACGGTTCGCCACATTCATAACTAAAGGAATTCGCTGCCCAGCGACCCAGTGCAACATCTCATGCATTAATAATAAACCATGAGCTGAAGTTGCAGTATACGCTCTAACCCCTGATAATTCAGCACCCATACATGCAGAAATTGCAGCCATCTCACTTTCTACAGGGATATATTTATAATCAGCTATGCCTTCGGCCTTGAATTTTGCAAGTAATTCAACAATTGTCGTTTGTGGTGTTATAGGATAAGCAGCAACAACAGCTGGGCGTGAAAGCATTGCACCATAAGCAGCCGCATAATTACCTGTAATAACTTTTCTCATCACTCCTCCCTCACCATTTCAATACATTTTACTGGGCATTCATTTGCACATATTCCGCATTCTTTACAATGTTCATAATCTATTACAGGTTTTATCTTTAGTTTATGGGTTTCATCGGGAACAATTTGTATAGATAAGTCAGGACAGAATTTCCAGCATATCATACACCTAATGCATCGATTATAGTCAATAACAGGTCTAAAGTTTCTCCACGATCCAGTTTTATTCACTACTAACTGGAAAGAATATGGGGCTTCAGGTAGCTCATCAACTTTAAATGGCATTACATCATACCTCCAACCTTAGTTTTTTCATAAGCTTCTTTAACAGCTGCAATATTATTATCTGGATTACCTGGTGGGCGTTCTTTAATACTTTCTATGATTGATTCTAATTTCACTATATTAGTAGCTTTAACAAGAGCACCTAACATGGGCATGTTTGGAATGGGTTCCATTTTAGGACCTAAACCATACTTTATTGAAATTTCTGTTGCATCAACAGTCGCTATTTTAAAGAGTGGATTATCCATTAGATCTGCAACTTCCTCTGGGCTCTTTGATGTATTGATGATAAGCCATCCATTTTCCTTTAGACCACCAACAACATCAACCTTAGGTGCTGCTTGTTTTCCTTCTCTTTCAAGCTTAGGATATCTAACAAGGGTCTCATCAATAACTACCACTATATCTGGATTCTTTATCATTGAGCGTTCTCTAACAGGTCTTTCGTCTATTCTAGCGTATGCTGTAACAGGAGCCCCTCTTCTTTCAACACCATAGAAAGGGAATGCTAGAACATATTTATTTTC
>JBECUL010000105.1:0-5841 GCA_040225955.1 Candidatus Asgardarchaeum abyssi
TGTACCGTTAGGGGTTCTAAAAGATAGAGATTTCTTTAATATCGAAGAAGAGTTAAATGAGGCCCGCTTTAACGTTATATACAGAGCTTGGAGAATAATCGTGAAAGAGATAAGCAGAAGCTTAAAATTCTTAGTAGACCAACCTTTGCCAATAAAATTACTAATAGAACTTATTGCAAGAGCTGGCGGTAAAGCGATATTAAGAAGTATTGAGAAATATGGAAGAAAACGGGGATATCTGATAAAGCCACAGACAACTGTAATGAACATAAAAGCAGAGCTTTAAAACTCTTAATTTATTATATTTTTATTAATAGTTTAAACTAATATCAGTTGAAACAACAGTAATAAGATAATTAAATAAAATAAAGAGAAGTGAGCTATATTAATGTATACTTGGAGAGCTCTCGCTCGATTTCATCTCTACGCTTTTTAAGTTCCATATAACGACTTGTAAAAGTATCTGTATCTATTTTCCCAGCTTTATAGTCTCTATCTAATTTTTCAATTTCTTCCATTATCATCTGAAGTTGCTGTTTAAGATTAGTAATTATTTGCTCTCTTCCTGCTTCAGGATGTACTTCAAGAGGTGCTAGTTCTGCGGGCGTAATTGTAGAAATTATTTCACCATCCTGAATCCTTGAAATCCTATCAGCCGCCATAGCAATGCTAACATCATGTGTTACGATAATCATTGTTTTTCCAGTTTTACCGACAATCTCTTTAAATAATTTAACAATCTCTCTAGAAGTCTTTGTATCTAACTCCCCCGTCGGCTCATCTGCTAATATTAAGGCCGGATCATTGGCAAGAGCTGTTGCAATAGCAACCCTCTGTTGTTCTCCTCCGCTTAGCTCTCCTGGCTTATGTTTTGCTCTTTCAGATAATCCGACTAGCTCTAAAAGTTTCATCGCACGATCTCGTCTTTCATTCTTATATTTGTTTGCAATAATCATAGGTAGTTCTACATTCTCCAAGGCAGTTAATGTCGGAATTAGATTGAAAAATTGAAAAACAAAGCCAACCATTGTTCGGCGATACTCGACAAGTTTTTTCATTGGTAATTTTGGTACATTTACGCCTCCAACAATAATCTCTCCCGCATTTGGAAAATCTATACCCCCAACTAAGTTTAGGAACGTAGTTTTTCCGCTTCCAGATGCCCCAACTATAGCTCTCATCTCACCAGCATCTATGCTTATTGTTAAATTTCTTAGAGCAACGACCTCTATTGCCCCTGTCTTATATATCTTAACAACTCCTTTTGCCTTAACATCAACACCAGTTTTCGAAAAAAGATGAATAACATTAGAAACTCCACTCATTTTATTCACCTCAACCTAAATGTAAAGCCTCCCTTATGTTAGTTCTGGAGGCAATATATGCGGGTATTAACGTTGCAATTATAAATGATGCAATGCCTCCAAATATTAAGTAATAAACCTCCACTGGTATAACAACCTCAGTTTGTACGGAAATAAAGGCGAATGTCGAAGCAAATGTTGCCCAACCATAACCTGCAGCAACTCCTGTAATAACTCCTATGGTTACTGAAATTAGCATCAATATGAGTGACTCGGCTAATAGTATAAACATTATTTGTAAAGAGCTAGTCCCCTTTGCGATTAAGATTCCAAATTCCTTTCTTCTTTCAATTACAGACATTGTTATTAGCAGGCCTATTCCTATAGTTGCTATGAATAATGTAATGACATATTCTGTATCTAAGAACATCAAAGTTGCGGAGTATGTTGGATTGCTCATAACTTCAGCTAGCTCTTCTTCAGCAACCGTTACATACGCTTCTGGATACATATCTTTGATCTCTTCGGCTATCTTTGTAGTGTTTGCATTTTCTTCAACATCCACTAAAATCGAATTTATCCAAAAGTCTATAGTTATGTTAACTCCATTATTCAAAAGATAATTGTAATTTAAGACCACAAGGTTTGTAAAGAGGCCAAAGAACCTACCAGCTCCGGGTAATGTCTTTATTTTTGCAAGTATCTGAAATGTAAGAGAGATTGATGATGTTTGATTAACCTTAAAGGTCAGTGTAAGGTTATCTCCTATATCCAATTCTAGATTTCTCAGCAGTTCATCATTTACAAGAATCATTTCTGGGTTTTCTTTCATGGCCTCCAAGCATTCTTCAAAAGGCTTGTCAACCGTGTAATCTGGATAGGAATAGTCTTTTGTTACAATTGAAAAGTTCTCTGGATCTATAGCATAAATGTTCATATAGAAATCGCCAATACTATAGTAGTTAATATATATTGGTGTCATTAATGAAACTCCATTAATTGTTGTTATATTTGCGTAATAGTTTATGTCATTTCCCCAAACATTAACGTTTATGTCTGCACCTATTGACGCCTTAACGTTTTTAATCATAGAGTAATAATTCGACGCCTGTACTATACTGCTTGCAATGCCAAACCCTAATGTCAACGCAATTATGAATGCAACTCTGGCGTATCGCCTTGGTTTTCTTGATATTGTTCTAACGACTATTCCGCCTAATCCGCTTGAAAGAGGATTGATTATTCGTTCTAACCACTTGCTAAATGTGTCTAATTTCATTGTCACTATCTTTGTGGCACTGTATATAAATAATAAAGGACCAATATATTGCAAAATGAAGACATCTATGAAAATAAATATTCCCAGAATTATAATTATAATGAAGTTTGAAATTGGGCCTATCTGAAACATTAAGTTCGAGGAATTAAATCCTACGATCCAAGCAATAATTTTATATGTACCCAGAATTAACCAAAGAATGGTCCACTTAGGCTTCCAGCGCTCTATAGCAATTTCCTCAGAGTATTCCTCAATTGCCTCAATAACAGGCAGTTTCGATGCCGCTTTAGCTGGAAACCAAGAAGCAAACAGTGCAAGCACTATAGCAATTCCTAAACCAAGAATAAAGTCAAATGTGCTGAAAGCAAATATATTAACTGGAAAATCTGTAATGTTCCAAATCTCAAGGAACCTTGTCGTGAAATAATAATTGAAAGCATAACCCAATGCATAACCTAAAATTCCTGCAATCATTCCTAAGACTAATCCCTCTTCTAAAATTAATTTCCTTACTTGACCATCTGTCATTCCTCTTACTTTATAAAGACCCACATCTCGCCTTCGTTGCTCTAATATTAGATATACTGACGTTATAGCAAGAAAACCGCCTAACAAGATGGTTGGTGCCGAAAAAACTCCAAACGTAGTTCTCATTCCTTGACTCCACATTTGTACACTTGTAAAGACATTTTCAATTCTATTTGAAACACTAAAGCCATATTTCATCGCAGTAAGTTGTAATTTTGTATCAATAGCATTAACTCTTGTTTGTGTAACATCTAAGTTCCACGGGTCTATAACAGAGTCTCTATCAATAAAAATATAAGCTCTAAAGTTTCCTATCGGCTGAGGAAATATTGGTAATATTATTTGATTTGTTGAAAGATCTTTTGATTTTGAACTTATAGGAATAGGCTCTGAAATCAAATAATATTCTCCCCCACTATTGTTTAGCCATATCTTATACGCATTTTCGAACGTTGATAGTATTATTACTTCGCTTCTCTTTTCTTCTCCATACCCATAGTGGTATCTCCCTACTTCAAATATTTTTTCTAGTTTGTCTTTTACCTCAAAGATTCCACTGACCTTAACTTCAAGATTATTTATATACTCTTTATACTCGCCACCCTCGAATACCGTTTTCACATTGGTTATATAGAATGTATCACCAACTGTAAGGTTGTACTTTACTGCAAGGGACTTTTCTATTGCTACATGAAAATCATCATCACTCATGTTTCCTTTTTCCCAAACTATAGTTCCAACAGATGAACCAAAATCCAATGGGACTCCTGCAACTATGAAACTTTCAAAAATTGGTTCAGTCTCATAGTATTCTGAAACATTTTCTCCTACATATGGGGCAGATCTAACCTCGCCATATGCATCAAGCATCCATAATATTTCAACTGCTACTATATTTGGATCCGTGTTAAGGACATCTTCCTTTAACTCTTTGACATCTGGTAACTGAGTAACATTATATATATCTCCATGTATTATGAAATCTAAAGGCTCTTTCTCCAACTCTTGTGTAAAGTAAATTGTTGTCATACTATTTATTGTTAAGTTTATTCCTGTTAGTAAAGCTACTGCAAGAACGATCCCTATTATAATCGTTAGGGAATGTCTTGATCTTCTATATAGATTCTTCAGAACAATAGACAACATACTCATAGCCTCCAAGTTATATGTCTCACTCTACTATTGTGATTCAATATAGCAAGAAATTTCTGACTAATCTCTATAACAGTAATATATATAGCTTTTTGACAAAGAAATTAAACAAGAAAATGTTGAATTTTCTTATCAACGTTCGATAAAAGCAAACAATTATGCTGGCCAACTTATTGCTTGCTCTAAAAAGGACGGATAAAATATAATGACCATTATAAATCCAATCAATATCATTACGATCGATGTAAACACCCAACTAATGAATAGAAGTAATAATGTTTGTATTCTTGTGAGTTTGTAATATTCCTTAGTTAGATTATAAAGAAGAAAAACGAACCATCCGAGAAAGAAAATTGAAATCGCTATTCGGATGATATATATCGAAGGAATACCGTATATTAATCTCTGATACAAATAGTCAATTACAAGATTTAAAAATACAGATAGGGGGGTATATACCATAATAACCCTAAGAATATTTTCTATGAGATATGCTATATATGCGATCATAACAAGTACTAACATATCCTTTGAAGATTTTTGAAAATGCCATATTGCATGAGCAGATCGTGACGTGACAAAGGAAAAGAATAAAAGTAGAGCAATGTTTGAGACAAATGAATAAAGGTTAAAGTTTTGAAGCTGCGATAGTAATAACACCGATAAGTATATTAAAACTCCAATAGGAAGATAATTAGACGGTCCCTTTTCAATCAATTCCTTTGCGATTTTTCTTGGTTTAAAAATGAAATAGAGTGTCTCAATTCCTCGTAGAATAATATAACTATCTATTTTAGAGGCAATATTAGCTGGCGTTAATATAGTCTTCTTTTTAATAAATTTCATAACATCTATAGCGAGCTTTCCCTCATCGGATAGGTAGTATCCTCCATTTCTCTTTTCTATAAGCCTTCCGAGTTTTGTAAGATGGTAGTTTAGTGTTCCTGTATCAATATCTAATTCTTTTAACATTCTAGAATAAACAATACCAGGGTATTTAGCAATCATCTCTAAAATTTGTTTTCTTATAGGATTTGCCAAGTTTGAGAGAATAAGATCTTCAATTTGAGTGTTTGCCCCCTGCATTTTTTCAACTCTCTTTTTCTCCGCCGGCGCCACCGAGAACCTCCTAAAATATTTATCATTTTAATACTAATGATAATGATTAAATTTAAAGCTTGTTGCTTACAGATCTTAATTAAGATTTATTCAATTAAAGGATTAACAAATATCGATTTTTTATAACTGAATATTTATTTTATATAAATTAGGTGGTAAAATGATTGAATTAGGGATTAGTTACTATGGTTGTTTGTTTAAAGAACATATTAAACAAGACATCAGGCAATTGTCGCATAATGGCGTAAATGCCATAGTCTTAGCAGTTTCTGAGTACGAAGCAAGTGTTTGGTTTGACAGATTAAAAGAAATTATTGAGTTTATAAAATTACAAGGAATGAAAGTATACTGGAACTTCTGGGCATGGGGAGGTCTTTTTGGAGGAGAGGCAGCAAGCAAATATCTTCAAGATTCCATCGATGATAGACAGGTTGAAGAAAAAAAAAAAAAAGTCTCTGC
>JBECUL010000106.1:0-5824 GCA_040225955.1 Candidatus Asgardarchaeum abyssi
CAGACGATGTGGTACGTTATTCTCCATTTGGCGTGTTTGCGTCTTGGCATGGCTACTCACATTTCTTCTTTTGTTTGTTTTGTTGTTTTTAAAATTTTGCGTTCCCACCACCCAGCCCCTCCCTCCCAGACCGCATTCATCCCCCAGATATAATCTGGGGGCTTTCTGCGGTTATTCTTGTAAAAAATAAGGAAGCCTTACTTTGTTTTTAACGTGTTAGAATATTTAGGAATACACGTGCGTTCTTTATATAATTATCAATTAGTTCCCATTCATTTGCTTGATGTTCTGTTTCACTTCCGATGTGCCAAACAACCGAAGGCACACCTATCTTTCTAAGAATCCCCGCAAAGGTCCCTCCACCAATGCCCATAAGTTTTGGCTCTATTCCTAATTCTTCCTTAACTGCGTTAACAGTTTTCCTTACAATCCAATCGTTAGGATCTACTTTTGATGAATCCTCTCGCATAACAACATCCACGCTGACATTAAATTTATTGGCCACGTCCGTAATTGTTGATATAATTTCATCAATTGAGTATTGTGGCAAAATTCTGCAATCCCAGTAATGTACATCCTCTCCTGGGATTTTATTAATTGAGTCTATATTTTTCTCTTTCTTGGTTGGTTCAAATGTAGAGATCGGTGGATCAAAAAGTTCATCTTTCTCATTAAATTTTGCGTGAAGAACCTCATAGAGCTTAACTGCAAATCTCATAGCTTTTAAGTGTGCATTATCTCCTTTATGAGGCTTTGAAGCATGGATTCCTTTACCTTTTGTAGTAAACTTAAGCCACAGTATGCCTTTCTCTGCAATTTCAAGCATTGTACCTTCTTTATTTCCTGCATCGGGGACTAGTGCACGATCTCCCTCTTTAAATACCCCTTGCTTAATTAAGTACTTTAAGCCGTATGTGCTTCCGGCTTCCTCGTCCGCAATAAACCCAACTTTCAGCTTATATTTTATCTCGATATTCTTCTCTGTGATTTCTTTGAGTACTAAAAGAGCTGACATTATGCCTACTCCATTATCATTTACTCCTAAACCTATAACTTTATCATCCTCTACTTTTAACTTAAATGGATCTGAAGTCCATCCCTTATCAGGAGCAACTGTATCTATATGGGCAATAATCCAGAGTGTATTCCCACTCCCAATTTCAGTAATTATGCTTGGCCTATTTATACCCTGATTGTCTATAGTTTCATATCTTATAACCTTTAATCCCATATTTTCTAATAACTCTTGAAGATAGTCTGCCTTTTCAGATTCACCTGGTCCTCCGCTTGCTGGATTTACCGAATTTCTTGAAACTAAATCCCCTAGGACTTTAATTATCCAGTCTCTCATAAAATCACCACCAAAATTTATAACATAAAATTGGAGAGAAATAAAAAATCATTATGTGGTTGTTGGGGGCTTTATGCTATAAAGAAGCATTAACGCAATAACTTGTAGAACTATTGAATAAATAATAGCAACTATGAAAAGTCTATAGTCAAAGAGGAACCCAAAAATCGTTCCGCTGATTAGAAAGCCACCACCATAGGCAGTGTTAAAAATGCCGTATGCAGTGCCACGTTTTTGAACAGCAGTCATGTCTGATATTGCTGCACGGTAAATAGACTCTTGCATCCCTAGAATCGCTCCAAATAATATAGCAGCTATCGCTATTGATATGAAACTCCCAGTAAATGTAAAGATTGCTGGCAGTACAGAAAGTGCAAAGGGCACCATTAAGACACTTTTACCATATTTGTCATATAAGATTCCAGACATGGGTGCCACAAATGCATCAACTGCTTGCAAAATTAAGTATAGCAAAACCACAATATACGGTAAGGTAATCAAAGTAGCTGAATAGAGGATTATTGAAACATGAATTAACCCAGCAGTATTTAGAAGAACAGCTAAAGTATAAATTTTAAATTCTTTTGTCAATCTTTGAGATTTTCTTTTATCAGATAAACTACTCGCTTTAAGTAGATCATAGGTTTTGGCTTTTAGCTTAAAATAAACAGTAGCAAGAACGGCAACCATCATAAAATAGGGCACTAATAGTGCAATGAACGCATAGAAATAGTTATTACCCGTATAAAAGAGTATTATCGCAATTATAGCTGGACCACCTACAGCTCCTATTTGGTCCATTAATTCATGAAAACCAAATGCTTTTCCAGTTCCAACTCCTTTTGTAATAACCGAAAGTAGTGTATCCCTAGCTGGGCTTCGTAAAGCTTTTGCAGTCCTTTCTATTAATATTAAAACTACTGCGATCATCCAGTGGCCTGCAAAGGCAAGAAGCGGTATAGAAATTAGTAAAACATATCCTAAGATAGCAAAAGCCCAATAAGATTTCTTGACGTCTGCGATATATCCACTAATTAATCTTAATGCATAGCCTATAAATTCTCCCAATCCAGCAGCTATGCCGACGATCACCGCTGTTGCGCCTAGATACTCAAGGTATGTTGGAACGACGCTTCTGGCCCCCTCATATATTATGTCCCCAAACATGCTAACTAGGCCAAATGATATAATTCCTATATAAGCCAATTTTTTCATGTCTTCGTTTTCTTGCAAACTACCACCTTGCATTGAAATATTTTAAATTGATAAGGAATTTTATCATAATTTAATTTTTTCATTTGTGAAAAATAAAAAAATATAAAAAGGCTACCGTTACAAGACACCAGCTCTTTCAAATAATGAATATGTTTGTTTTACTGCAAGTTCCATAACTTTTTCTTCATCGAGTGTTAGAACTTTTCTGTTCTCCATTATCAGTTTTCCGTCAACCATTACGTGACTCACGTCACTTCCACTAGCGGAGTAAACCAATAGAGAAACCACATCATGAATTGGTGTGAGGTGTGGTTTCTTAAGATCTATAAGTATAATATCTGCTTTCTTTCCAACTGCTAACTCACCAATGGAGTCATCAAAGAGTGCTCTAGCTCCATATACGGTTGCCATTTTAACAACCTCAGTTGCTGGAGCAACTGTTGGATTTAAATTAGAAACTTTATGTAATAATGCAGTTATTTTCATATCTCGGATCATATCCAGCGCATTATTACTAGCTGGTCCGTCCGTCCCTATGCCAACATTCACTCCCGCCTCTAACATTTTAGGTACTGGAGCTACACCCGCTGCTAGCTTCATATTGCTTACTGGATTATGCGCCACACCAACGCCCTTTTCAGCAAGAATTTTAATCTCATTATCCTTAAGCCAGATGCAGTGAGCACCTATGACCTTCGCATCGAAAAGTCCTAATTCATTTGCATATTCAATTGGTCCCATATTCTTTTTCACAAGCCCTACATTATACATATTATCTATATTTTGTGGCTCGTTTTTATCCTCGGCAAGATGAATATGTATTGGTATATTCTTCTCAATGGAAACATCACGTACCTCTTTTATGAAATCTGGAGAGCATGAGTATAGAGCATGTGGCCCTAACATTGTTCTTATACGGCCGTCTGCAGCACCATTATATTTCAAAGCAAAATCAAGTGCTATCTTTAAAGTTTCTTCAGCACGAGCTCTATCTTTAAGTTCGATCATTCCACTACATAATACTGCACGTATACCACTTTCGGTAACTGCTTGAGCAACCCTATCCATGAAAAAATACATATCATTGAATGTTGTGGTTCCAGACTTAATCATCTCAAGAATTGAAAGTAGTGATCCAGCATAGATGTCGTCTCCATTTAAATGTGCCTCAATGGGCCATATTCTCTTGTTTAACCAATCCATTAGCTCCATGTCATCTGCATATCCTCGAAATACACTCATCGCAATATGGGTATGTGTGTTAATAAGCCCTGGCATAACTATCTTATTTGTAGCATCGATGACTTCGTATCGTGGATACTTTGAGTCCAACTCACTAGTTTTTCCAACATCAATTATTTTATTGCCTTCAACAACCACCATGCCTTCCTTAATCACTTGATGTGGCGTTAAAACATAGCCATTTTTAATTTTCCATTCCATAATGCTACCTCCACAACTCTTAGTGACTATTTCCTACTTTCTGCTTTAAATATTTATTTATAGAATAAACCAAATTAAGTAGTTTGTTCATTAATTATAAAATTTATAATGTCTCATTATAAAAATAAGTTTATGAGATTTAAAATTCTTTGTTCAAAAGACTTGAAAAATGATTTCTGGGAAGTTTTAAAATCATGAGAAAGAAGGCGGTGGCTTTATTTTTTCTCAGCGGATGAATATATAAAATGGCATAGTCAATTGGCAATATTACGTGTTTTTTGGACTGTTGAAGAGGAGCTTCTTAACTACATTATCGTCAAAGATAAGTGGGACAATATACTTGCCATTGGTAGAATGGTAAAAGTTCCTGTTGTTCCTTGGGAAAAAATGCAGTGGAATAAAAGTAGTGAACCAAGAGGCGATGTAAGGGATTTTATAATAATTAAGGCTGAAAGCAAAATTCTAGAATTCCTCTCTAACTTCTTTGATGCATTCTTTAAAAGTTACGATTTAAGTCGTTGGGGCATATCAACATGGGATCCTAATACTATAAGGCTTTTGGAAAAATCAAAAAAGTTCAAACGGCTCAAACGATCAATTCTCTTAGGATGGCGGTTGCCATTGTCAATTCCTAATTTGAGACTGAACAAGCAAGTATCCTTAAGATTTGCTAAAACAAAAGAGGAGATTAAGAAAGCATATAATGTTATGAAGAAGAGTTGGAATTTCGTAATATATGCCAAGAAGGATATGGAGTATATTGTTCTTGCAACAATAAATAATACCCCAGTCGGTATGGCTTACTTGAATAAGGAGACAAGAAATATTGATTTTGGTGTACACGTTGTGCCAGAGTATAGGCGAAAATACATCGGAACAACAATTGTAAAATTCGTAGGAGATTTTTGCTATAAACAGCTAAATAAAAAATGGATGTTTGTTGTAAGGCTATTGCCGAAAGATAGTCTTAGAAATTCTGATAGAGTTGCTATCCGCTTTTACGTAAGCACAAATGCTCAAGTCTTACGCTTCTATCATTGTTATAAATATGTATCATAAAATAATGTTTTTGAAAAAGCTCTTCATACCTTACTTTTTTTGCTTACAGTAGTAGAAAGGTTATAAGTTTTTATGAATGAGTGAAGGCTAAATTGCAAGTTTCCATTTTTACTTATTAAAGATGGTAAATGTAAGAACTGTGTACGAATATATCTTCTTATGGTATAAAATAACTCGTAGCGAACTATATTGTCAGCAGCAGCATCTTCCTCAAAGACATTTTTGAGCAAGTAGAGTGAATACAAACCAATGAAAAATCCCATGATAAATAGAAAATCTAATCCTTGAAAGTCTGTTAAGAAAATTGTGAGTGGATGCGAAGAATCCACCCAATTAAAAGTAATTGAAAATCTCATTTTAGAGATAATATCTGTAATAGCTCCTCCAAATAGTGGGGCTATACCAGCTGCAATGGATATTGTCACACCATTAGCTGTGATATAGGGCACATATCCTTTTTCTGGGGAGAGCTTATAGACAAAAATTGTCGTAGATAGTGTAATTCCTCCAGCTGCGAATCCCATAAGACTATAAATTATAAGCAGAATTGGAATGGTTAAGATATAACTTTCAGGTAGTGTTGTATAAGGTCAAAGTGCAATTGCGATTAAATAAAAAATTGCACCCAATCTCATGACAGGTTTAATTCCAAATTTATCAATTAAGTTCCCCCATATTGGTAATAGAAGAACTGTAATTATCTGATTAAGCTCAGTAACTCCTATTACGAAAATTAATGGCAATTCTAATCGGATT
>JBECUL010000107.1:0-5740 GCA_040225955.1 Candidatus Asgardarchaeum abyssi
CACTCCAGCAATAGAGGATATTCGAAATATCCAACTACTCGGATTGCCAGTAACATTTACTGCTATCATGAAAGGCTCATTATTTTTGCGTATCTCTGGGCGAGAGTTTCGAGGATATAAAATATTTAGTACTTGTTCATCATGAATTAAAGGCGAACTATGATTATTAGATTCTACTGTTAGGTTACTGATAGTAGAAAAATTTGAGAGCTGCAGACCATAAGTACTAGGGAAAAGCAATAGTAATACAAAAGTAAGCGTGATGATAATTGCTACTTTCTTCATTTCATACACCTCTATTTTTGTAGAGAACTACTGTGTGTATAATTTGTCAAGTGGTTAGAAATAAATTTTTCATACAAGTGTTAGGGGGAAATATTATTAAAAATATATTTTTGCTCCCTAACACATTTTTGACAACAACAAAAAATAGGATAGAATGAATATTTTTAATAACTAAAGTTACAGTTGGTGAATTAGCGTGTCTGGAGGAATTGAGATTAGAAATATTAGTAAAGATGACTTTTTAATGATAATTCCCTTGATAGAAGAGCTTATGGATGGTCTTGAAGAATCTATCGAGGTACTTCAAGAGATTTGAAATAAAAATCTCAAATGTGACCACTATGTGGGATTCGTTGCCGCCATAGATAATAAAATTATAGGGTATGTGGATATCATCTTCTTCCAAGACATTGCTCATGGAGGCTTCCTAGGGCAAATTCAAAACTTAATAGTTGCTAAAGAATACAGGGGTCAAGGAATAGGAAAAAGACTTGCCAAAAAAGCCATTGACTTTGCAAAAGAAATGGGATTTAAGGAACTTCATGTATGGACAAAGTTTGATAATGTAAAGGCAATTTCACTCTATGAGAAAATGGGATTTAAAAGAAGCAGTTTACTCTTAGAAATTGAGTTCTGAGGGTGATTCTTTATTCCAAAACTTATTATAGTATTTTTGTATAGTATCTATATTGTGTTAAATATGATTAAGAATAGCTCTGGTGTTTAATTATGATCAATGAGATTTTCATTGTTGATAAGAAATCTGAAAATTTGTTTTACCATTTTAGACTCCCTGAATCCAAATTTCAACTAACTGAAGTTCATGCAACTCAATTTGCAGCAACAATAGCAAAGATTTCAGAGATTTTATCTCCAGATAAAACAGAAAAAATACAATACTTGAGAACCACCTCTTTTAAGATTCTTTTTGAGGTCATAGATGATTTTGTTTTCATGTTAGTAGCAGATTCAGAAGATGACGATCTTGAATTAAATTACTTACTAGCCACTATAGTTAACAGAGCACTTCCGCTTCTAAAAGAAAATAGAGTTCGATTTCTAAATATTAATGATCTAATGTTCAGAGGAAGAGTGAAGCTATCGGACAAGCAAGCTTTGCCCAAATTGATAATTTTGCGATTTGGAGATGTTCACAAAGCATTAATAAAACTGAAAAATGAGATAGACGCCCTAACTTCTATGAGAAGCTATGACACATCAAGTATTATGATGATATCGACAATGATAGAACCCATAGAGAAGACTTTAGATGATGTTAAAAATGCTTTAAAGGAATTGCCGTATATGCCATAGGTTAATTAGTAATTTAGAAAACAAATATAGTTTTTATATGTTACAACTTAACTTAAAAATTTTTAGAATTAGAGCATTCTAAACTATTTTTCTGTGCATTCTTTATCTTTTTATGTCCTTTTAGATATTTTATAATTATAGCAGTTTGAAGCATAAATGATAAATACTAAAGACATTTACATCATTGTAGAGTTAAAAATAACAATTGGTAGAGGAGTTTGTAAAAAGATGCCTGAGGCTAGAAAATTACAGAGACTGGGAAATACTACCTTAGTTGTTTCTATACCTAAAAAATGGGCTGATAGATATAGACTGAAGCGGGGCGATATGGTCTACGTAGACATAGATGAAAGTGGCTACTTGAAAGTAATCCCTCAGGATATAAGACATGAAGGAAGTACACAAAATACATATACGATAGAAATCGATCAAGAGATAAATTCTAACTTGATAGAGAGGTTAATTACAAGTTGTTATATACTGGGCTATGATAGAATTACCATAAAAGTTATCAAAGGAAAAATAAATGGACAAATCCTAGAAGGTGTTCGAAGAACGATATCAGAGCATACTGGAGTTGGGATTCTAGAGCAGGATGAGAAAAGTATTATACTACAATGTTTTATAGATGTAAAGAGATTTCCTATGAATAAACTGATGAAAAGGATAATGGACAATGTTCTCTCAGTGATAGATCTCTTAATGAGAACCGTTGAGGAGAAAAATCCCACATTGCTTAAAGACCTAAAAAACATAAAAACAGAGATTGATAGGTTTTTCTGCTTGGGAATTAGACAGATGGTAATGTCGCAGATTGATTGGTCTGTAGCAAGAGCTGCTGAAATCGAATCAACCATTCATCTCCTTGGAAATAGAGCAATATTTAACTCTATTAAGATAATTGGAAACGCCTTGAATGAACTATCAAGTTTAATAGCCGAAATATTTATCATTCTTGAAAGCCAGAATACATTCTATGAAAAAATAAAGGAAACATTGATAAATCTTAGTGATATAACAAAGCTTGTTTTTGAAGCATTTCAAAGAAAAAGTTTACTAAAAGCTAATTACGCACTAGATAGGATATTGGAATTTGAGAATAAGGAAGTAAGCTTTGTGAGAGATTTACTTAGTGAAACATGTAGAGATGTGGATATTGCCTCAAAAGTGATAGTTCTAAATAATAGAACTATGCAAATAATTAAAGAACTTGAAACCATATGCCGCGTCACGATAAACAGAGTTATTGAAGAAAATCCCGAGAGTCTGATAATTTCTAAAGAAAGAAGTACAATATCCCAAAATAGTTCTTAAAGTTGCTACTAAGAAATAAAAGGACTCACGTGCGAGTGATAAAAATGAAAAAGATAATTTTAATGATAATATTATTTGCCATCTTAATTTGTCCATGTGTTAATAAGATATCAGAAGTAGAAATCTATTCAAATAATGAACCTAAAAGACCTTACGAGGTCCAGCAATTAGATGTTTTTCTATATATTAATGAGAATTCTCCAAATGTCTTCGTTGTATACAACCTATCATATATCTTCTATAGTGGTGAATACTACAAACTGGAACTTATTATAGATTGGGATAATTTTGATGGTATAACTAATATCTCAATTACTGATAGCTTAGGTGTAATTTATGAAGAAAACATAAATAGATTTCCTGGAACATTTTATGTCGAACAAAATTTTGGAAGGATAAAAATAATTTGGTTTTTCGAGAGCTTTATAGTTGGTGAGGATACTCCAGTTGTCCTAAATTTTTCAATTGCTTTTGTAATTCTTAATCTGCTTAATGAAGCTAATGGAAAAAATATTATTGACTATTCCATAATAAGTGAAGATTTTGAGTTAACAATTTACAATGCCCATGCGTATATATATTTACCACCAATCCTTAACCTTAGTGAGATAACATACACAGTAGATGGAGATGCTAGTTTTGAAAAAAGTGAAGACTTCATCATCTTAAAAGTAGCTACAGCTAAAATCGGGAAAGAAAGTGGATGGCATATTAGGGTTGAAACGCCCAAGTTTCAAGATACGCCAATCACACTAAGATTATTTGTAAATGAGAACAGCATTATTATTTCATTACTTGTTTTTCTTATAGTAGATGGCTGTGCTGGAATATTATGGATTATTAGGGGCAGAGATCCTAAGGTTGCCGTAAAAGAATATGAGAAAGTAAAGGATCCTTTGCCTTCTCTCAGTGATATAGATCCTGGATTTGCATATGCTATCTTAAAGGAGAAAGTTGACGAGAATATAATCATAATAATAATGAAAACACTAATAAGAAAGGAATTTTTCAGACTTAGATTAGATCCAAATGATCCAACTTTATTAATTACCAAAAAAGGCAAAAAAGCAATTTTCGAAAGAAAAAGTTCAGAACTTCTTGATTATGAACTAGAATTCTTGCTAGCTGTAGCTAAATTATCTCCAGATGGCACAAAAATTCCGATAAGATCAATATTAACGCACTTGCATTTATTTGAGGGAATCCTCTATGATATTAAACAAGTTGCACTGAAAGAAAAGATATACTATGCCGATCCAGAGAAGATCACAGCTTATTATATGCGCTATCTTTACCTGATTGCTATGCCTTTTAGTATATTCTCCCTTGGGTCACTTATTTTTTATATTTTGGGTGGAGGACCTATATTATTTAGCACGTTCTTATCTATAGCAATTGCGTATAAGATCATAAGTAGCTTATCACATGTAACTAAAAAAGGTGTTATGTTTAAAATGAAAATTGAACATGAACTTAATAATCTAAAAGTGCGCTATGTTAAACTCGTAAAATATAATGACCTAAGAGGTTTAATATGTTTTCTTTGTAATTATTTAGATTGGTTATTCTTGGTACCCCATCTCTCTATTGAAAGTGTAACAATTTCAATGTATAACAGGTATTTAGCAAAAGTAAAAAAGACAAAAGCAACACGAGTAAATAAGAAAGCGTGTAAACATGTAACATTCCCACTCGAACCTAAAGCCACTATGTTATCTGACCAAGAATTATTAAAAATAGTTTACTGTCTGCATGAAACATTTCATCAGATAAGACTATTAAGAATGGTCGAACAAGAAGAGGATATAGAGTTTCAACAGTTAAAAATACAACGCATAGGTGTAAACGAAGAAAAAAGCTATTAGGTAAATTTGCTAACTGGTTTTATTTCATCTTTTGGGGCAGCATCAAATATTTCTAAATACTTATTTAACACTTTGGGAATCTTTACCATTCCATCTGGTTCTTGATAGTTTTCAAGGATTGCAGTAATCGCTCGTGTTGTTGCAATAGCTGTTGAGTTTAATGTATGAACAAATCCTTTGCTCGGATATCCTCTTTTTTCGGCAAAACGTATATTTAATCTGTATGATTGATAATCTGTACAATTACTACAAGATACCATTTCTCTGAATTTTCCTTGCCCCGGCATCCATGTTTCAATGTCATAAGTCTTAGCAGAAACTACACTCAAATCTCCAGTACATAAACTTATAACTCTAAATGGAATTTCTAGTTTTTTAAACAACTCCTCAGCATTGTGAATAAGCTTCTCATGCCATTCCCATGAGTTTTCTGGAAGTGTAAAAACAAATTGCTCAACCTTATGAAATTGATGAACTCTGAAAATTCCTTTAGTGTCTTTACCGTGAGCCCCTGCCTCCTTTCTAAAGCATGGACTTATCCCAAGATATAATAAAGGTAAATCATTGATCTCAAGTGTCTCATTCATAAACCTTGCTGCTATTGGATGCTCGGATGTTGCAATTAGATACAAGTCCTCCTCCTCAATCTTATATAAAGCATCTTCAAAATCTTTAAGACTTGTCACTCCACTATATGGTTTATATTTTAACATATACGGTGGTTGAAGTAAATGAAAACCTCGTTTAGAAAGTTCATCAACCGCAAACATTATGAGTGCAAGATCTAACCAAACAAGATCATCTAATATATAAAAGAAACGAGAGCCCGCAACTTTAGCAGCTCTACCAGTATCTACTAATCTGAGACTATCACCTAGATCATAATCTAGCTGCCGTTATGAGTGTTCTGGAACGGCTTAATGATATACCTTGCGTTCCGAGAATCAAGGATCGAATATTTG
>JBECUL010000108.1:0-5698 GCA_040225955.1 Candidatus Asgardarchaeum abyssi
TGTTGCCAGATTTATTAATGGTTAACGTCGCTTTTGCATCGCCATCCTGCACATAGAAAAGGTTACTATCCTTGTAGGCAGTAAGTCCAGATTCCGTGCTTCCAGCATAATTGCTATCAAGAGCAAGATGAGTATCATCTGTAATTGTAGATACAGTAAATATCTCGCTCTTAATTTTAATCGCATCACCTGTATTAAGTTCAGTGGTAAATGCTGTAGTTGTTCCCACAACGTCCGCAGAGGCATTGGTTACTGCTACTGTGCCTGTCAGGGCAGTAGTTAGATTACCTTTAACATCTAAATTAGCAGTAGGGCTCGCCGTCCCGATGCCGACGTTGCCGTTTACAGTCAAATCTGCAAAAGTAGGGCTATCAGTTACTTCCCAATTGCCCGAAGTGGAATTATATTGGAAGATTTTATTGTCTGCTATGCCTGTGGTGTCTACATCTCCTAAATCGCCAATAGAACCATTCACAAGACTTTCATCTAAGCTATCTAATGCTTTTTGAATATCATCATCTGAAGCGCTTAGAATATTGTTAAAATTAGTCGTATCAGTCTGTATCTGGTCTGCCCAGGGGTTATAAGCAAAAGCTTTTTCACCAAAACCTAAACCTAATAAAATAATAATACTTAAAATACTAACTACTTTCTTTAACATATCTCACCTCTATTTTTCTTCCATCTGCAGGAGCCGTAGCAAATGTAATTGATAATTTATCTCCGGCCTCCGTATAATCAACATCTTTCTCTTGTAATATACCAGTCAAGAAAACAAACAATGAATTATCCTTAAATGCATAAGTAAGATTGAATTGTGTAGTAGTTCCATCTCCTGTAAATTTTTGCATTTGATGTATTTCGCTTAAAATATCATTGATTATATCTTGAAGCTGAGTTATTACTGCAGCTGTAATTCTTAATTCTATTCTTTTTGCCGCTGCGTGATAAGCGCCGGTTGTCCCTTCTTGCGCCCTTATTACCGTTAAAGTATTAGTACCAGTATCATTATTTGTGCATTCTACAATCTCATCCTCACAAGTAATATGAAAAGGATAAGTTGTAGGAAATTTAGAGGAATTTTCTACTATCCAAGAAGTAGCTGTATCACTTACATTGCTGGCTAATTTTGAAAATGCTCTATTTTTTGTCATTTTTAGAAAATCCATTACAAAGCCTCTATCAATTTAAATTCTTTTATATTCCACAATTCATATCTAAAGTAGTCAATATCCAATTTTTTATCTTCAAATTTAACCGTATATACAGCATCATCTTCGGGATTAGTCCAGCTAAATTTTCTCTTTTTTCCTCGGACTATCTCAAAAAAACCTTCCAATAATTCTCGATCTTTAGTGTTAATAATTCTATAATCAATATAAAATCTTAATTTAATGATATTTCTATTTGCCTCTCTTTGCTCTACTTTGCCCTCATAATTTACAATGCTCGTATCCCATACCGGTTCAGTTATTATAGGAAATCTAGGATTAATACTCAAAGTAGGATAAACCGGCAATGACATTACATTCTCCTTAGATTATAATTCTCATCCATCGCACTTTGTATTGCGCTTTCTAAGCTTCCTTTATTTTCTTCTAGATATTCTTTGAATGACTTAGCATCTATTGCGCTAATATAATAATGATTATGAATAGTTGGCCCTCCTCCTGGTCCTGGAACTTCACCTCTATTAATCCTATTTAATTCAGCTGGGCCGCCTATATTTGCCATTCCCCTGCGCGAAAGAAAACCTTCCCCTCTTTGCGCAATTATCGGGATTTCATCTACTGCCAGGCCCTGATGAGCATAGACAACTTCACCTCGATGCATTACCGCTCCGCCTTGGTGTAACATCTGAGAAGGTATCCACGATTGAGGGAATATGCCCTTTAACATCTTTATGGCTACCATTTGGGCCATAATATCAGCCAAGGCATTTATGATTGCATCCCTAAAAGCTAAAAAGTAATCCTGCGCTGTTCGTAGATACCCCTGCAGAGCGTCCACAAAAAAGGTCTTAAATGAATCAGCCATGCTATTATATGTTCTTCTGGCCGCCTCTTCCTGCCACCAGAGAATCTCCTGTTGTCCTTTTATGATTTTCTGATATTCCTCTAAATACCATTTAGCTAATAATTTTCTATCTTCATAGCTATCACTAAGTAATTTTCTTCTTTCTTCTAATTCCTCTCCTAATTTTTTTATAGCATATTCTTTTTCAGTATGGGTTAATTCAAATATGCGATCCCTTAATTGTTCCCGTATTTCTATCCTTTTGTCTTGATATTTTTTATATGCTTCATCCATTGCCTTCAACATTTTTTTATAATTTTCAAGCTCTTTTTGTGTGCTTTCCAAAGAGGCCTGTTCAAATTCTTTCAAGCCTTCTTTCTTTATTTCTAATTCTTTTTTTAATCCCTCTATTGATACCTCCGCCAATTGGTCATTAAGCCATACAACAAAAGGCAATTCTTCGCTTTTTATGGTTTTAGTCTCTTCTATATATCTTTTTTCATTATCTGTTAATTCTTCACGATATTGACGGATTTTTTCTACAACATTTTTTACAGATAAATCTAAATCTTTAAATGGCTCGGACTCTATTCCCATCTCCTTCATAAACTTTATGTTTCTTGATTTTTCCCTTGCCGCTTTCATTAACTTTTCTCTACGATTAATAAAATCTCTTCCTTTTTGCTCTGCAGAAATAGCTGCTGCTTTCTGCGCCCCATCTAACGCTTCAGACCAAACTTCTATATTATAATTAAGTGTTTTTGTTATTTCTTCAAAGTTTTGTTTGACAGCAGGAACAAAATACATTCCTGTCAATATTGCTTGTGCTTTTTGAATCGCCATAAATGCTTTGGCTGCTTTGTTAACTGCTATAGCATAACGTAATACTCCAACTCTTAAATCACGCCATATATCAATAACCTTGCCTCCGCTCACAATAGCCATATCAAGAAATTCTTTCAAATTCCCGTAAACATCTTTTAAATTATCCCTAATCTCTTTTATTACCTTTGCATATTCTCCGCCTGGCTTTTTACTCTCTTCTATAACGAATAAGATTGCTTGTAAATCTTCTTTTATATCTTCAAAAAATTTCTCTCCTACTTCTCTTTTAAAATTGAACCAGGCATCAGACATCATAGAACACATACCTGTCCAAGTTTCGGCAAGACCTTTTGATGCACCCACATATTTAGCTGTTCCGTCTTCCCATGCTTTTACTATTGTATCTATTGTTTGTTTAGCTGTATAACTAACCCCTGCCTGAAAACCTAAAGCTGCCAATACGCCCCTTTCTCTAAACATATCAGCCGCTGCCGCTCCCGCTGAATACATCCTAATCATCTGTGATGTAACATCTCTTACAGCTATACCTGTTCCAGCAGATATATCTACAATGATAGGCATTAATTTTTTAATTTCTTCGCTTCCACCCCTTACGACTCCTGCAAGATCAGTAGCCGCCTTCATTATCTCTTCATAAGTCTTGGGCACTTTACCGGCTAATTCGCTCATTTCTTTAAAAACCTTATTGCCTTCCTCAACACTACCCAATAGCACTTCTAGGCGCACTTTTAAATCTTCAACAGTAGAGCCGACCTTAATTAATTCTTTTGCCATATCTATACTTGTACGAGCTAATTTTTTCAATACCAAAATAGCGGCTGCAATAGCGGCCGCATAAGCCATCCAATATTTTTTTAAATTCTGGACCAACTTATAAGTACCTTTTTCCATTTGTTGAGAGAAGGTGCGATATTTCTTAGTGGCTTCATCTTTTAATTTAAGTATTATACTTAATTGAGCATTCGTCATTTTCCCCTTGACCTCTTTTTTATCTTATGGTAAAGTAAATTTATTATGAAAAAGGTAATTTTGCTTTTTATAATAGTTATATTTCTTTTTACAGGAATTGATTTTGCTTATTCCAAAACTTTTTTTACAAAATCTATAACTGACGATGTCGATCTTATTAAAATTAGAATGAAGCTTGAGCAACGAATTCGTGAATGTTTTGTTGAACGCCATCCTGATCTTCCAGAAAAAACCAAACAAGCAATTTTGAATAAAGAGATATTTATTGGGATGAGTAGAGAGGAAGCTTGGACTAGCTGGGGCCCTCCTTATGATATAAATCGCACTGTTAATTCTGAAGGTGTTTATGAACAATGGATTTATGGTTCTTTTCCTCATAATATATATCTTTATTTTGAAAATGACATTTTAACAAGTTATCAAGATTAAATTTATATTCTCTCATCCTTTCTATCCTTATTAATCCTATTGCTAATCACTTTGATCGCCTTTAAAAGCTTTGCTGACTGGTCTAACCATCCGCCTGTATTAGGCAGATATCCTTTTTCATAAAAATTATAAGCTTCTATGTATCTTAAACTCTGAATTGTAACTATTTTCAAAGGACATCTTTGAAACTTCCAGTCATCAATCTGCCAGATATCTTTTATTGGTGAATCTTTTTTGCATCCTCTCTCAATTTTTTGATTAGGAGTACACGTTCGGCAATCGAGCTTCAAAGCAGGAAGCTCAACTGCCAGAATCAGTTTTTTCTCTCTTCTTCACTCAGTTGATTTTCAGAAAGAATTACTTCTGCCAATTCCTTGATTAATTTTGACCCTAATAAGGCAATAATATTATCACTAACTACATTGTAATTCTTACCGCCTTTTGGAACGCTAATTGTATCAAACTTCACAGGCTTTTTTGTCTGAGGGTCCATAAAGTTCTCTAATCCTTTAAGTCCAAATTTAACAGCCATAATGTTTCTCTTGTTAAAATTTAAACTTGTCTTAGCCATATCAGAAGAATTAGATGAACTAACTTCAAAACTTGTTGCATCATCATTAATTTCAGCCTTTATTATTGGGTCAAGACAACCAATTTTAAAAATAGTAGGATTTTCCTTATCAGGATCTAATTTACTGACATAATCCCGCATCTCGTGAATATTAATTCCTGTTAACATCAGCATACCTCCTTTTTTTCTGCCTATTTTTTATCTTAATCTCATATTATATTTTGTTTTTTTCAATTACCTACTTAAAGGTAATTGATATTTCATCATCTCCACTATCTTCCGCTAAGCTAAAAGGTATATCAAAAACCCTGATACCGTCTCTATCACCAGGTGTAATATTATCTAAGGTTACCTTGGGAGCAGCAATTTCAATTATATTTCCAGGAGTCGAACCGATTGTAATTTCTAATGCTCTGGCCGTCGCTTCTTCCCAATCACCGTAGAAATCATAAGTTGCCTTCAGGACCGCCTCAGGATTAAATGAGCCGCCGCCTGCCCTATCTGTAATCAAAAATCCTTTTATGGCTGAAGCCGCATTTACATCATCCCGTTGACTAATAACATTATTCAAGGCTACTGCTACTGATTGAACTACCAAGGTAGATACATTATTTATCTTAAATCCAGCATTTAAGACCACAGGTGGAACAGGACTATCATAAACCACTCCGCTTGGCAATGCCTCGTCAATTGGCGTCTGATAAAAGCCCTTAAATGTCCAGTTAATCTTAGCGATCTGCCCGGCGTCCATAACAATTTCCCAGGTTCCCTCACAAGCTGTGATCTTATGGAGCAATCCATCAAAATATGCGTAAATCGTAAAAGATTTTAGATTCTCTGAAATCGGTGTATATTTTACATAACCAT
>JBECUL010000109.1:0-5606 GCA_040225955.1 Candidatus Asgardarchaeum abyssi
TATATTGCACCAGGCGGCATAGTAATAATGAATACCAGGAAATATGAATCTGTTGATGTTAAGACTGGTCAAGCAAAATATCCTTCCATTTCAAGTATAATTGATTCTTTTAAAAAATTAAAGGCTAACATTATTACTTTAGATGCTACTGAAATTGCTATTAAGGCAGGAACAGCTAAGGCTATGAATGTAGTTATGCTTGGAGCTTTGGCAGCTTACCAAAAAAATCCAGTTCCGCGTAGAATTTTGGAAGAAGTAATAAAAGATAGAGTCCCGTCAAAGACTATAGAAGTTAATCTAAAGGTATTTGAATTAGGTTTCAATAAAGCAAGTGAGGATTTAAGGAGGTAATATTGTGGATTCAATCCTTGAATTAGCTATAAAAGAAAAGCGAAACCTCACAGAGGTCGAAGCTTATGAATTGCTTTCAAAGCATGGAATACCTGTTCCCAAATATTCTGTTGTATCTTCAGAAGAGGAAGCCCTTAAGATAGCTAAAAGAATAGGGTTTCCTTTAGTGATGAAGATTGTTTCCCCTGATATTATACATAAGACGGATATAGGTGGAATTAAGATGAATATTATTAATCCACCACAAGTTAAAGAAATTTATAAGAATATTATTTGTAATGTTAGGAAAAATAAACCAGAAGCAAGAATTAGTGGAATACTGCTTTATAAACAAGCACCAGAAGGTGTAGAAGTTATTGTGGGTATGGTTAGAGATCCACAATTTGGTCCGACTGTTATGTTTGGATTAGGTGGTATTTTTACTGAAATTTTAAAAGATGTTGCTTTTAGGGTTTGTCCGGTAGAAAGGATCGATATTGAGGAAATGCTTACTGAGATAGAAGGAATAAAAATGTTGCAAGGTTATCGCGGGCAACCAAGACGCGATGTAAATGCAATCATTGACATTATTATGAAAATTTCCAGATTGGCTCTGGATTATTCAGTTATAACAGAAATTGATTTGAATCCTATAATAGTTTATGAGAAAGATGCGTTGGTCGTTGATGCTAAAGTGTTTCTGAACTGAATAAAAATAAGAAAATTAGTTTTAAAGAATATTGAAATCAAGGTTACTAATTGAAAAATATATGTATTTATAGTGATTTCGGTACTAGAAAGGACTTGATTTTATAATTTTTTTGTATAATATTCTACATAATAGAGTCTTATATGGTAAATAGTAGAGTACAATATTTAAACCGAGATTTTTAATATGTTTTAACTGATGAATATAGTAAATGACATAATGAGGATTTAAGTTTACGCATTCTGGAAATTATCAGTAAAAATAAGTAGGTTGAAGAATACGGTCAAAAATAATCTTTGATTATAAAAATTGAAATACTGATCATAAAAAAATAACACTATCTATAAAGGTCAGGTAAAGCATATTTTCGTGTAGTGTCAAAAAATTTTGATAAGAGATTTTATCCTTTAACTTATAAAAAGAATAAAATGAAAGGAGTATTTTTTATGACTGTTAAAATAAAGAGCGAAATATTAAGTAATTTTTGTAAAAATGTTTTATTAAAGGCTGGACTTAACAAAGAAGATGCATTTGCAGTGGCAGACTCTCTTATTTTTGCAAATTTGAGAGGCATTGATTCCCATGGGATAATAAGATTCCCATTTTATCTAAAAAGGATAGAAGTTAAAGGGACTAATAGTCATCCACAAATCAAAAAAATACAAGAAGGACCTTCTACAGTTTTGTTAGATGGAGATAATGGAATGGGGCAAGTGATAGGTGCCTATGCAGCCCAATTAGCGGTTCAAAAAGCAAAAGATACAGGTATTGCAATAGTAGGAGTAAGGGGTAGTTCTCATTACGGAGCAGCTTCTTATTATTCAGTATTGATTTCCCAGGAAAAAATGATCGGTCTTTCTATGACTGGAAGCGATCCGGTGATGGTAGCTTGGGGAGGATCGAAAAGTGTTATTGGTAATAATCCTTTTTCATTTGCAGTACCTTTTAAAAAAGAAAAACCTATTGTTTTAGATATTTCCACGAGTACTGTTGCGGGTGGAAAGGTTAGATTAGCTGCGAAAAATAAACAAAAAATACCCAAGAATTGGATTATTGATAAAAATGGTAAATATACTGACGATCCAAATGACCTTACAGATGGAGGGGCATTGTTGCCATTTGGAGAACACAAAGGTTATGGCTTAGCAATAATAATAGAGATTCTATCATCAGCTCTTACTGGAGCAGGTCTTTTAAGCCAAATTCCTTTATGGATTAAAGATTTCGAAAAACCATTAAATATTGGACATCTCTTTGGTGCTATTAACATTGAAAATTTTATTAATTACGATTTGTTTATAGAAAGATTAGAATATATAGTAAAACAATTAAAAGATTCTCCTTTGGCAGAAGGTTTTTCTAATATCTTTGTTCCTGGAGAAATCGAATATGAGGAAGTAAAAATTAGGCAAGAAGAGGGAATTCCAATTTCAGAAGAAATTTATTCAGATCTTGAAAACATTTCTAAGATTTACCAAGAATCTTTAAGTGCATAGTATTTAATAGTTTGGATAAGGGTAATCTATAAACTAAAAGATTTAGTTAGTTCTTAGAAATTATAGTGTGAAAACAATAAAGTTATATACCAGTGAAGCACCGAAGATAAAGTTTGTTTTTTTGAAAAAAGTATATTGGAGCTACAGAAGGGTATTGGCAAAAGATTATTTTATCTCTACGGTAGAGATAAACTAGAAGATAATCAAAGAATAAGTAAAAAATGCAAGAGAATGAAAATACGGGACAAGCAGAGCTTGAATTTTAAAAGCACCCACTACTATAACATAGCTATAAGTATTTAGTACTCGTAGCATTGGAAATTAATAGTGTGTGAAAGTCCGATAAGGGGTTTGATAGTACCCAATTAGCTTAAGATAAGAATGTTCATCTTAGGGAGGAATCTTAATAAAGTTGGCAATAAAACTATATCTTCTAGTCTGAGGAATACGAACTAAATATACAGGTATGGGCTTAATATGGGTGCTGGATAGATAAAACAAAGCCCAGAAGTATCTTAAATATAAGAAAAAGGGCATTAGGGAATTAATATAACTATACAAGTGTAAGAGGAACTTCCGATAGCAACTAAGTTTAGTACTATTAAATAAAGGGATTTCCCTGATTAAACAGGAGGTGATGCGTAGTAGGTCAAATGTTTTATAAATAAATTGAGTTCGGATTTTCATTATTAATAAAATTTGAAGGAGGAGTTTTAAAATGAAGAAAGATTTTTTGTCTATTTTCTTAGTATTGGTTATTACAACTTTGTTTTTTTGTTTAATAGTAGGATATGTATCCGCAGAACAAGAAATAACTTTCAAGTTCGCGCATGAGGCTGCCCTTGATCATCCCGAGAATAAGGCTGCTGAACGTATGAAAGCAGTGCTTAGTGAAAAATCTAATGGTAGGATTAATATGGTGATCTATCCGTCTGCGCAGTTGGGGAGCTCACAGCAAAGAATGACTGCTATGATTACTGGTGCAATTCAAATGGGACCAATTGCTACGTTTGGTACGATAGAACCTAGATTACTTGTAGTAGAAGCTCCATACATATTTGTGAATGATGAAGAAATGGTAAAATTCCAACGTAGTGATGCAGCCATGGAACTCCTGGCTTTACTGGAAAAACATGGAATTCATGGAATGGGCTGGGAACCTATAGGCTTTAGGAACATAGGAACAGTTAAAAAACCCGTCTATAATATAGATGATCTTAAAAACCTCACCATTCGGGCTTTTGAGAATAAAATGTTAATAGATATTTTAGAAGCTTTGGGAGCCAACGTAACGGTTATTCCATATGCGGAACTTTATTTGGCCTTGCAGACTGGTACGATAGACGGAGAGGACAACCCCTATCATAATAAAGTCAGGCAAAAATTTTACGAAGTAGAAAAGTATATTATTGAATCGCACCATATGTGTGGTTTTACAGCAGTAGCAGCAAATAAAAAGTGGTGGGATGGGTTGTCATCAGATGATCAGAAAATTATTAATGATGCATTTCAAGAGTATCTTGAGACTTATAATAAAAACTTTTTTGAGGATACACTCAATGCCAAACAATTGATAATTGATAGTGGTGTTACAATTGTAGAAATCGAGGACTATCAACCATGGAAAGATGCTGTAAAGGATGTTTATAGTAAATATGAGAAGGAATTTGGCGTTGAACTTATGGAAAAGATAAAAAAGGCTATTCAATAAGATTATTTTGCCTTCCGGAGATGATATTCCACTTCTCCGGAAGGCAAAATTATTATTGAAAAGGAGTAACCAAAAATGATATTTGAAAATTTAAGTAACACAATAAATAAATATATTCAAAAGATAGCACTTATATTTTTGGCGATCTTGGCCATCCTTACCTTTTTGAGTCTGGTTTTACGTAATTTAACTAATTTTAGTTATGCCGGGACTTTTGATCTTATCCGAATTGTATTGCTCTGGGTTACTTTTTTAGGAGCTAGTATTGTATACAAGGAAAAAGGTCATATTAAGTATAATATATTTTACAAACGATTTAGCGGGATAAAACTTGTTATTCTTGATTTAATTATTGATCTTATTGTTTTAATATTCTTTGTATATATAACGATCAGTCTTATTAAACTTATACCCATTGTTAGTATACAGATTATGCCTGCTTCAAAGTTATCCTATAAATGGTTATATCTTTCCTTTGCTATAAGTTTACTAGCTATGTTACTGCATAACCTGAATTTTATTTATCATGATATTCTAAAATTGGTTAAAATAAGGAGGGAAAAGTAGATGCTTCCACTAGTATTATCTTTTTTTGTATTAAGCCTTATTGGTATGCCCATAGCCCTATCCCTAGGCGTTTCTACGCTAATTTATATCTTGATGACAGATGCTTCTATTATCACAACTATTATGGAAAGAATAGTGATGGGTGCTGACTCCTTTTTATTTGTGGCGATACCTTTATTTATCATGGCAGCAAATGTTATGAATGAATGTGGTATTACAGAAAGGATATTTACCTTTGCCCGCTCGATAGTTGGGGGGATTAGCGGTGGCCTGGCTTATGCTAATGTACTAGCTAATCTAATTTTTTCCGGTTTTTCCGGTTCAGCAGTAGCTGATGCTGGTGCTTTAGGAAAAATTTCTATCAAATCTATGAGTGATCAAGGTTATCCTCGCAATTTTGCTGCCGCTGTCACCTCTAGTGCAGCTACTATTGGCCCAATCTTTCCTCCCAGTATTCCACTTGTAGTCTATGGAGGTATTGCTGAAGTATCAGTCGGTAAGCTGTTTGTGGGTGGCGCAATCCCTGGAACATTAATTGCTTGCTGCTTGATGATACTGATTTATGTAATTTCAATTCGGAAACATTACCCCTATGACGATCGTTTCAAATGGTCAAAAATGGTCAAGGAACTATGGAGATCTTTACTTGCTCTAATGACTCCTGTTATAATTCTTAGTGGAATTATATTTGGCTATTTTACTCCTACAGAGGCAGCTGCCATCACAGTGTTTTACGCACTGAAGCTAGGTATTGTCTATCGTACCTTAAGATGGTCTATGATTCCGAAAATAC
>JBECUL010000110.1:0-5485 GCA_040225955.1 Candidatus Asgardarchaeum abyssi
TCGTAAGCTGAAGCGGTTCAATAATATGGCGGAATTGGGTAAGAGGGTGCTGTTGGAGGTGACATAAAAAATAAAAGAGAGTAACGAGAACGGGTTATAGAGCGACGAAGTTTTTCATAGAAAATAAAATAAATTTTTGATAAATTAAATTTAACTTTTAGCTAAATGTTGGCACAGCTTGTATGGCAAACTTTTTATGGTTTTAACTCTATACAATCTTTATGGAAAAAAGAGAGCAAAGGAGTTTAAATATAATCCCTGTTCTGAAAAAACTCGCAAAAATTTTTGAAGAAAATTATATAGAATATTGCATTGTGGGAAGTACAAGTTTATTTCTTGAAGGAGTTCCTGTTGAACCGTCAGACATAGATGTCTTAACAACTAAAGATTCTGCCTTTAAAATAGATGAACTTTTGAGTCCTTATAGACTAGTTGAATGTAAATTGAGAGAATCTGAGGTTTTTCGCTCATACTTTGGAAGGTATAAAATAGATGGTATAGATGTCGAGGTAATGGGGGAACTTCAATACCGTAAGAATGATAGATGGAGCATGCCACTTACTCCATCGACAATTAAAACAAAGGATGTAAGTCTTAACGATGAAAAAATAAGAATTGCCGAATTGGAAGAAACTTACAAATTTTGTAAAGAAATCGGAAGAGAGAAAACATGTAAAATAATCGAAGAATATCTAAGGGAACGGCCCGCATCTCGGTAGATGAAATAATCAAAAATATGATAAACCCATAAGGCAATTTTACTCTTTAAATTTAGAGAAAGATGTAAAGAAAAAGAAAAGACCCCAAACCACTTAGATCGCGACTTATTCAACTTGGTTTTAAACATTTACAAAGTGGGTGTACATACTACCTCCCATGCGCGGCTCTGATCCCGCCAATCACGAATTTTTTACGGGTTCGCTAGATAAACAAAAATTTTATTAACTCCTAAAATCTATATAATAATGGCGGTCAGTAGGCCAAACTTGACGACAGTGCACCGCCGCGGCATATTTCTTCTCCCTTTCCTTTTTTAAAGAAACTATTCTGCTATCTAATTTGGCTAGCACATTGTTAATGCTAAATTTAAGTGCTAACTCTATTCTTTAAATCTCGTAACTTATTCACTAATATTATACAGTCATTTAAGCTCTCTATCGATCTTGCAAAATCCTTTAAATCCTTAAGAGCTTTTTCATCTAAAAAAATATCGGGCCTGCTAAATATGTATATTATAGATTGTCTAAGAGCATACATATACGCCATTCCAGTTTTTCTAGAAATTGCTTTAAACAATAAGCTCTATCCTCCTTTTCCAAAAAACTTTAATCTGAGAAAATTTCTTCTTTGAAATGTCAACTTCTTCCTTATATGTTATAACATCTATTATATCATTATTAAGAAAGCACTTTTTGATGGCACCTTCAATTTTTCGCTTGCAACTATCGTTCCTTGCACTTACTGCTAATAAAAGCCTCATAGTTGGCCTCGAGACCAATGAAAATACCTTTAAAAAATTCTCTTTCTTGCTATAATCACATGATATGTATTTTCGTAATAAGTAATCCTTCAGCCCCTCTAAGAGCTCACAATCATTCTGTTTCCTAATACTTTTATAAAAGTTGTCTAACTTATTAAGCTTTGCAGCCATATAATCTAGCTCATGTTTATCATCACTCTTGCTTTTCTCTTTCATCACTTTATCAAATTTCTCCTGAAAGTATGTCTCAAGTATCTGTTCAAACGCCTTCCGAAACAGTTAAATATTTTATGAGTATTTGTGAGTATTGAGGCAGTGTCCGAATGTGGTGGGAGTAAAGCACCGAAAGGACATTGCGGTGTGAAAGAACGCTGTGATGTGGGGCTTGCGGGGTTACCCTGAACGGGGTCGAGACCGATGACTTGCTCCCCATGAACCCAGAGGGAGCTGAGGCTGATGAGGCCCAAGGTGGATGTTCGCTCACCAATGCGGACATCCGCTGAACCCCCTATTCAATTCGCTGTTTAGTGGATAAACATGAATATATTTCGATATGTAAATTTTATTATGAATAAGGTTTAATAGCTCTGGCAACGCCCTTGCATCAATAGATAAAACATACCTTTCTACTTTTACGCCCTTCTTGTTTTCAATACTATTATCCTCTTTATTATACCTCTTTAGCCTAATTGAGCCAAGTATCTTGTCAACAAACTTTATGATGAATTCGAATCCTGAAAAGTACGAATCCCTAATTAAATAGTCTAATTTATCCACGTCTAACCAGTCCGAATTTATAACCTCATGAAGAGGATTACTAAAAACATACTCCTCCGCTGCCTTACGTATTTCCTCCTTCATCTCGTTTATGTCCTTTCTTCCCCTATAGAGAAAATCATCGCAAATCATAATAAGTATGCTTTCGGATTTTGATGACAACACTAACGAGCGGTCTTTAGAATTAACTGCTCTCTCCTTATTCCAAATAAGTCCTTTATTCGCTCAATTACCTTCTCTATTTCTTCTTTTTCCACACCTTTCGATTCTAAAACTCTTTGAATCGGCTCCCGAATATTCTTGTCAAGTAAATAATCATAAAGCGCTGATAAACTGAGATATAAACAGTTTCTAAACTTCTCATGACGCTCTTCAAACTCTAAATGAAAGTTACGTTGCTTAATTAAACTATACGAATCTACCTCGTGAGGCTTGTTAAACATATAAAGTAGCAACTTTATAAACTTCTTAAGATCGCATAAGTTTATTAAATCACTAATGGCCTTACCATTACTAGATAACACTCGTGCTAAATTACTTAACAATTGTTCCTCATTCACCCCACCTTTAAAAATCATCTCTCCATACGTCTTCTTAAAGAAATCTTTGTAACTCCTTTCGAAGAAAGCCTCCGATGAGTGCGAAAACGGAAGATGCCCAATATTATGAAGCAACGCAGCATACACCAACACCTTTTCCTCTATGACTATTAACCCTTTAATCACACACTCCGCTATATCATTCTTATACTCCTTAATAAGCTCACTTACCCCAGAACTATTAACCTTCTTTTCAAATAAAAACTTAAAAAACTCATATAGGTCTCCTTTCCTCCTTAACTCATTAAATAACCTCTTCGCATTATACGCAACCCCCAAAGAGTGCTCAAACCTGGAATGCCTCGCTGACGGAAAAACCATAAAAAGAAAACCCATCTGACTAATCTCCCTAAGACGCTGAAGATAACAACTGTCAATCAAAAACACCTCATCAAAAGAAAAATCCATGTCCCCATATATGGGATCCCGTATCCTCTTGCCCCTCTTTCTCTTAACAGTCCAAATCCTACCCCCTAAACATCTCCTGCAAATATCTTCTTTCATCTCCATCCATCTCTCCACAACCTCAAATGACTTTCCACCCGCCTCCCTGCCCTTAAGAGCTTTTTTCATCCTGTAAAATAAATGCTTCAACACCGGCGAAGAAATATCCCTAAGCCCTCTGCCACTTCGTATAAAATACTTACAAATATAATCCTCCAACCCCCTAGCCTCACCCAACTCCAACACCTAAATCCAATTAATATAACCACTATATAACCCCTACACTATTATAATTATAAAAATTACTAATCACCCGTCAAACTCGAAATCTTAACCACACTACCCATAATTATCGAAAGAAACGAAAACAACTTCTGAAGCGGAAATACCTCCACCGGCACAAAGTACAACAAAAAACCACCAACCAGAAAAATATAAGAAACTACCTTAAGTGGCCTCCTCGCCTCGGGTAACTCGCTCTCTATAAACCCATTAATCACCCAACCAAAATCCTGCAAATACGGATATAGCAAAACCATAATGTGAAAATGAAGAAAATACGAACCAAGGCTCTCAGGCCGTGCTAAAATCTCAACCAACAAAAGAAGTATAAACAACCAGCTATTAAAAAATAAAAACCTCGCACACTTCTCCCCTTCACGCCACACAAAATTGTAAATGAAACGATCATATACAATAAAAACTAAAAAGGGAACATAAAATACGGATATGATAGCCGTATAGAACGCTATACTACCCACAACTAATAATTCGAAAACATAATACTTCACCGCCAACCAAGAGAAAACTAATATAAAACTCAAAAACGGCAACAAAAAGTAAAAAAGAGCTATTTTATTTTCAGATATGTCTGATATCTTTAACTTCAAAGAAACAAAAGGGCCTATAAAAATCGATAGATAGAAGGAAATAGCAAGAGGAAGTATTAGAAGAGCTGCAATAGGAGGACCAGGAAACAATAGAATAAAATTCTGATCTATATAAAACTCAGCAGGAAGAATCATAAACAATATTTCAGCTATCGAAATTACAGTTAAAACCAATAATAACCCCAAGTTCATTAAATAAATTATCTCCTTATACTCCAATAACACCACCCCGGTCCGTGTCTCCTCTCTACACTCTCATACCATAAAAATAAAACCTCAGAAAATCAAAAACACCCTCAGCAAATAATAAAAGAAAATCAATTTAAAAACCTTATCATCACCCCCTAAACAGCTTAAAAACCCCAACAACCCAACCATGGAACCTCTAATAAAAACAACTAAATATAACACACCAAAATGACTCGGAAAACCAATTAAGTCAATCCAAAGTCTGATGAGCCCCTCCTAATCCCTCCATAATACGCATCACAATACCTCCTCCACACATAAATACACACCCAACAAATTAAACCATACAAAACACCAACCACACACACCACAAATCTCACTACCAAAACCACATCCCAATCACCACAGAAAAATTAATAAACCATAACCAAACACAACCCATAACCCCAAATACAAAACTATCGCAAAATTTATAAAACCCTTGACCAAAGTTTATTTTGACCCTTGTGAATATTTTCACACCGCGACCCACGACGGCCGACGGCTGGATTGGGGGCCAAGCCCCTAAAATGAAACGCCAGCCACGGGTCGCGGGACACCCCATGAGGTTCTGAGAAAACGGCCCCCCGGCCGCACTCTCAGAACTGATGTAGGCCCGATTCCCCCGTATCCACCCACCCAAACCCATCCTTGCGGCCACTCCCAAAACTGGTTGATCCTGCCAGGCCCGACTGCTATCGGGGTGGGACTAAGCCATGCGAGTCGGCGTCCCGAGCTACGGCGGGATGCGGCGCACGGCTCAGTAACACGTGGACAACCTGCCCTCGGGAGGGGGATAACCTCGGGAAACTGAGGCTAATCCCCCATAGGTGAGGAGGCCTGGAACGGTCCCTCACCGAAAAGGTGCGGCACCATGCTGCCGCTACCGCCCGAGGATGGGTCCGCGGCCGATCAGGTTGTTGGTGGGGTAACGGCCCACCAAGCCGACGACCGGTACGGGCCGTGAGAGCGGGAGCCCGGAGATGGGCCCTGAGACAAGGGCCCAGGCCCTACGGGGCGCAGCAGGCGCGAAACCTCCGCAATGCGGGAAACCGTGACGGGGTCAC
>JBECUL010000111.1:0-5457 GCA_040225955.1 Candidatus Asgardarchaeum abyssi
CTGTCCGTCCTGAGTTAAAAAAATAGCAGTGCCTTGCATTTGTATAATATTTTACAGCTTTTTCAAACTGTTCTGAACAGTTACTCTTGTGCAAACTCAAATTGATCATCTGAATAATATCACGAAATGAGATTGCCGTTCCGGCAGGCGGTATTAAGCGAAACATATTGTCTTAGCTCCAGAGAATAATTTATAACTATGCTTATCATATTAATCATGGAAAGTTTCTTATTACCTTTGGTCCAAGGAAATTCGCAATTGGCAATGGCAGTTTCCGCCACAAGCTGATGAAAATGCGGTACTTGGGATTATCTGGATTTATAGCGGGCATTTCTTTTGCCTTATTAAGATAATATTGCCAGACTAATGGAGTCGGAGTTGACACCCATTGTTTCTTAAAATTGAAGGTTGGGGAGTTCAGCGTGGAACGACCAAAATCAAAATGTTTATACTCCTGCTCACATCCTTTTTTGATAACTTCCCAGTAAAGGGCATGATTGGAACAGTATTTTAAGGAGCTTCTATAAGCTGCGGCTGAAGGTACATAAAGGGTGTCTTTAAACGATAATACCAACCCTCCGGCAATCGCTTTATTATCTTTTCTAACAAGAACTAATTGCGCTGTATCTGGAAATGTTTCCAATATAGTTTTAAAAAATTTAAATCCCCAAACAGGCGTTCCCAGGTCATGCATTTTCCATGAGAATATTTTATAGAAATCAGGTAATAATTCAATGCCTCCAAATTCAGTTGTTAATTCAGACTTCTGCGATTTTCTTATCTGATTCCTTAACTTAGCATTGAAACTCTTCCATATTTTATCAGGACCACTATCAAGTTGTAACAAGAAAGTCACTTTATCCTGACGGATAGGCAGATTATTGTCACCAGCCTTTATTGACCGAAGCTCCATAAATTGAGTTTTCTCGCTTTCTGCAATACTCATGGCTTTATCCAGAAGCATTTTTTCAGTCTCATGGTCATCAGCGCAAATCCCTCCATAATCAATCCAGGGCAATGATATTAAATAGCGTGATTGCCACCAGGTTTTCACAATCACTAATGGTAATATACCCTTTATACGATTTTCATCTATTGCTAGTATATACTTGGACTTGTGACCAAGCCCTCTTTCCATCACATTTAACCACCCAATATGGTGAGAGATGGTTACATCAGGTGAATGGCTAACATACTCCGACCAGGCTGTTTTATAATCGTTGGAGTATTCTATTATTTTTATCATATTGACTATATATCTTTATATGTATCTATAATCTATATTAATATTAGTAATCCTTTTTTAAGATTGCTAAGATATTTGGTCTAAAATTCTTAAACAATTTTGTCATCAAAATCCGTATCCATATAAGCTCAACAACGGCAAATGGAGGAATAAAAACGAACAAAGGCAAGGTTACTATCATTTTAATATTTAGTATTTTGAAGCCTGATTTTGAAGCCACATCAGCGATTTTGCTTCTTGAATTTGCTTTATACATTCTTCTATGAGATTTTTTTCAAGAATCATATCAGCGTCAAGGTAAAGTAGATATTCCCCTTTTGATTTTTTTAATAGCCCGTAGTTGCGTTGCATGGATCTCTCATCGCCTTTAAGAAAAAATAAGTCAGCATATTCTTTTGCTATATCTTTGGTTTTATCAGTGGAGAAGTTATCTACTACAATTATTTCTATGTTTGAATATGTTTGAAGTCTTATAGATTTAATACAATTTAAGAGGTGTGCTTCTTCATTTTTAGTAGTTATGACTACGGAAACTAACGAGTTGTTCATAATGCTCCCTCCCCATCTCCACCTAATATTTCTAACCACTGGCATTATTCTTTTCCTTTTTACCCATTTTTAAAATCAGGTAAATGTTTAGTTAATATAATTCTTGCAGCACGTAGTAAATAAGAAAAATCATCCCAGCATCGAATAGATAAAAATTGATGCAATATAAACTTGAAGTTGAAGCTTAATTTATAAAACTTAGAGACATAGTCCTTGGTTTCTTCCTCGGTCAGACCTGTCTTTATTATCTGATGACGCATGTTAAATTTTTTCCAATCTCCATCTTCGATAAGGAGTAAATCTTTCTCAAGACATTCCTTATAGAGTGGCGTATTGGGATAGGCTACGACAAAGGTACTTTGTAATGTGCTAATATAATTCTTAGAAATTAATTTCTTTACAAACAATAATGTTTCCTCAACAGTCTCTTTTGTCTCTAATGGCATCCCTGTCATAATGGTGACATGTGGTGAAAGCCCAGCTTGAGATGCCCACTTACAACCATCCCATATATCTTGAGTTTTTATTCCTTTATCGATGCTATCAAGAATTGCTTGGTTCGCAGATTCTAATCCAAAAAGCAATAGACGAAAACCACTCCGACGTAGTAATTCATAATCTGCTTTTCCCAGAACTCCGAACCGAACGTTACAAGAAATCTTAATCTTTTTATTTAATCCAGTCTCAATCATTAGCTCACAAAATCTCTTTAACCAATCGCCGTATGGAATAGTGCCGCTGTCTTCCATTATTTCTTTCACCCCATACTTCTCAACTAAAATTTGAATCTCCTCTATAAGACTTTCTGGGCTTCTCCTCTTGTATGAACATGGCGGATAAAGTGATGCCCAACTGCAAAAACGGCAACGGCCCCAATGGCAATCACGAGCAGCTAATGTATACGTTGCTGGAGTGTTTTTGTAGTTTCCATTCTCATAAGCGTAATCCTCCCAACAAGTCAAATCTCTATCAACAAAAGGCAGCTCATCTAAAGACTCAAACTTAGTCTCTTTCTTCCCCTCAAGCCTCTCCATTAAATTCAATAAAGAAATATCATAATCTCCGCCTTTAATGACTAAATCAGCTCCGTTCCTTATCGACTCATCAGGCATTTCTGTTACATGATCACCCATTAAAACTACAGAAGTATATTCAGAAACTTTCTTAATATCTTTAGTAATTTCCCAATGATATTTTATGCAAGGGGTCTTGCTCTCAATAGCAATCACATCAGGCTTCACCTCAGCTATCTTCTTTATCCAATCATCATATTTTTTCCTCTTTGTAATTGCATCATCCCATGTCACATCATATCCTTTAGATTTTAATAATGTCGCAGCACTTGCTAATAGAATTGGGTATATTGTTGAGTGGGATCCAAACTCCTGATATTGACGATTTTGACTTATTTGAGGTACACCTGATATAAACTTATCAAGGGGAGGCATCGATATAAATATTTTCATAGGAATTTTATTCATTGTATTATAATCTTCTCAGGATGTTTACTTAATGTATGTTGTTTTAATAGATATTCTATCTGTTTCATTGTATAGCCTTCTATTATCTTATCACAATGTTTGCATTTTATTTTTTCCATGTACTATATAGTATAGGTTAGTTTATAAATCTTTCGGTACTACTATTTAGTACTAACATATTAAAAAATAAAAAAATAATTAATATTGCGTATTTATTTATTTATAATTACGCCATTGGATGCTGACTCGTCAGAGATATCACAAATAAAACTACCGCCATGACCAAATCCATGACTCCGATAATCATCCGAAGCTATAACATAATCTTCTCCAGTCAACTGCATACAAATTTCATTTGCAACATCCTGGCTAAGTCTTATATCTATATCTTGTTGACCAGCCTGAGCAAACCCATGTACCATCATCCAAATAGTCACTGATATAAATCCTATAAAAAGGATAGCAGCAACTATCTTCTGACAACAGCTGAGTTCTTCATTTTCTTTATCTTCTTTTTTTACCATTTTATTTTTTACCACCTTTCATCTTATGAGGGTTAACGATAGAGCTTCGCTCTCCGACTCCTTTCATCTTATGAAGGTTAACGATAGAGCTTCGCTCTCCGACTCCTTTCATCTTATGAAGGTTAACGAGTTTCTCGACTTCTTTCATCTTATGAAAGATTGACATCCTATTTTTAACCTAAGCATATCTAGCCTCATCCCTACCGTATCTTGTAAATGTATTTTTTGCGAATGCTGATGCATCCTTATATTCTTCGAAGAATGTTTCGTCCCCGTAATAGTTATCATCTACAATCCATCCATTATCTATTTTTTTAATTTCAATTTCTATTTTCATAATAAATCCTCCTTCGCATTCATATCCATATAAACTACAACCCAAACAATTTTAGCTTTATCAAAAGATCCATACTTAGATATCCATTCTTTTACAAATAAATTTGGGTTTGTATATCCTATCATTTCTAAATCATTGAAAGTTAAATCCTCAAGTCTTCTAGTGTATATGTTCCGAATGATAACCGTTTCAGATTTTTCTTTAATAGTTATTCCATATTTATCTCCACGTTTAAAAAGTGGGTTCTCTTCACTAATGAATGCTTTCATGTTATGCCGCTCATATATATCTTCCATTGTTAATTAAACTCCAAAATCAATCCTGCAATCAATCCTCCAATCAATCCTGTAATCAATCCTGTAATTAATCCTGTAATTAATCCGAAAAATAATCCATCAACTATTCCTACAACTAATCCTACAACTAATCCTAATCCATTATATTTATTTAATTTTTTAAATAAACTTACTATTATAATAACAGTTAAACTTATTAGAATAAACTCTCCAACCATAGGATATAAAATAATTAAATCTGCAAACTTAGGAACGTAGTTTATTAATTCTTCGTCTTGGGAAAAGACATAACCTAAATTTTCTTTAACATAAATTGATTTAATTAACATAAAATTAACTACTGATAGGAAAGCTGTGAATAAAGCTAATGATAACTTACCTATTCCTTTCCATGTTGGTTTTTTAATATGAATATAGCTTTTTTCATGAAGTTGTAACTCCAAGTTCTTTATCTTTTTGTTGAGTTGTTTTTTTGTTTCCATTGTTAATACCTCTCTGTATATACAGTTCTCTTTATAAACTTTTCGGTATTACTACAAAGTAGTAATTCCACCCCGTTATACTGCTTAATTACAGTATGAAGTAACAAAATATTCTAGAAATATATTATATGTCATTTAGAAGAGCTATGTCTCACCACAACTCTTCTATCCATAAAACTTAAACTAACTAACGTCTAAATCTCCTACCTCTACCACAACCTCTACCATAAGAAACATTTTCTCTATCTGAAAATTCATCCCTACATGATCCAAGTCGCCGACCAGTTCTAGGTCCATCTCCATTAGGACCCGTTCTATCTTCATTCGGCATTATATTTTTTCTCCATATTTAATTATGAATATGTATTCATAACAGTATTTAAACTTTATGATACTACTAAACAGTAGTACTAAAATATCATTAATAAATACTCTCGAAAATGCCAAGCGAAATGAGAAGTACAACTAAACTAGATATAATAATTCCCCCAGCTATAGCAAAAAAACTCCTTACCCGATTTAATTTCATTACCCATGCTATA
>JBECUL010000112.1:0-5455 GCA_040225955.1 Candidatus Asgardarchaeum abyssi
AGCAGCAATAATGCAACACTGACCATGATTGTTAGAAATATAAACAAATAGTCTATTGGACGAATATGTAACTGATACGATGCATTTGTTTTTGCGGAAGGTAACGATCCAAAACCTATTCCAAACGAAGAGGGGTTCCCATCAATAATTTCTTTAGGTGCTAGATTTCCATTATATCATCTCATTCATGTAAAACTCGGTCAAGGAAGACGTCAAATCCGTTCACCATTAGATAGTTACTATAGGGAGGTCATTCAACAATTTATACGTGAGTGTTAAAATATATAAAAGAGGTTGAGGTTAAAGATATGTCAAGTTATATAGACCAAATGGTCTATTATGTTAAAAAGGTAGTCGGGTATACAATTATTGCAAAGTCTGAAGGCATAAGAGCTGATGAAGAAGAATCCTTCACAGGAAGAGCTTTGCCAACGGAATACCACTTCTTGAAAGACATACCTATAGATAATGTGAATAAGGGTATTGGTGGTGGATTTTTTAGAGTTTTTAAATTACCAAGCGATAGAATCGCGATATCCCATGTTATCTATAAGGGAACTGATGAGTATGGACGAGCTGTCATGAATGCTCATGCCTTGGTTATGGCTGAGGATTTGTATATTTCTCTTTCTGCAAATCCTTATGCTTTTGTCAATTTATTTACACACCCGATCGAAGAGACTACACTGCCTAGATTATCTTATGAAGAAACAAAAAGACAACTGAAAGTTTTAAGTCCGCCTACAAAACTTCAAAATGAGCACTGTATAATTGTTGATTTATTTCTCCAAATAGCCTCTGGGAAAGAAAATAAAGTATTACTTGTACTACCTAATAATATTCCACATGATAAATATATAGAAGAAGCTTTTCAATTGATTCCTGAAGATATTCGAGCTTCTATAATGCTATATTCCTTCTCAAGTGATCCCGATGTAGAGCATGGATTTAATTTTATTATTGTTCCTAAAAAATTGGAAATTACGGCTGCTTTTGTTGAAAAAGCTAAAATAGCAAGAATGGACGATAGAGAATATAAATGGTCCTTTGAATATCCAAAGAAATTAAAAATTATAGACTCGTATAATGCTCTCTCGGACTTTATAAATAACTATTTAAAATATGCTCGTGAAAAGGATATTACATATTTAGAGGATTTAGCAGAGTATTATATTAATCTTAAAGAATATGAAAAAATACCACCCCACGAAATTTCTGAAAGATTAGAGCATATTCTCATGCTTGATAGTAAAGCAAGAGAGTTAAAGATAAATAATGAAATTTTGAGATTAGAGAGAGTTGCTTACCAACTAATAAGGCAAGATAAATTAATAGAATCAAGGTATTATGACAAAGATTCGTATATTGTTAGAAAGTTCATCAATGAAGATCCTAACTTACCTAATAACGTTCTATTTGCTTTACAATTAGAATCTGATAGAGTTCGATTTATCTTTGAATTTTATAATTACATAGCAGAAGAAAATATTCTAAAATTGATTCCTCAACTCGCTAAAGAAAATATTAGAGCTTTAACTAAATTTTTCGAAGATAAAAATCGTAAACTTACAGAATCTATCTTAAGAATACATCCTGATGAAGAAATAGCATATGAATATGTTATAAGATCTATAAAAAACAATCTCCCGTATAGTGATGATATAGAAGAAATCATAAGAAGGGACGAGTTTAAGAAGGGCCTATTTGATGCATACATTGAAAAAAGAAATCTTGAAAAAGCTATGAATATCGCTAAAACTGTTAAAAGTGAAGACATTAAGTGCTCTATGTTGGAAAAACTATATGAGCTTGGCGTAATATTTAGGAATAAAGATATTACGGACTACGCACTCAGAGCTATAATGAACATGAATAATGACAGATTATCTTTAAAAGTTATAGATCTGACTTTAGAGAGAGATTTTCTTAAACTTTTAGACAATAATCTTCGAAGAATCATAAGAGAGATAGCCATAGGATTGAGAGATCTCACTAAAAGAAAAGCATACATTGAAAAAATAATAAATAGCTATTATGAGATTATCATTTTTAATATTAGAAACAGAAGTGACTATAAAAGTTATGTAAATGAAATGTTTGAGCTTTTAGACTACGTAGATACTTCAGTAAAAGAAAAACTCGTAGAAAGGGCAATTTCAGACTATTTATTTAACATAGCAGAAATGCTAATTCAAAGCCTACCTGAGAAAAAGCAATACTCATTATACAAAAAACTTGCTCAGCAGTGTTATAAATTGGCTTATAATGAGCGGTACAAAAATATTCATGATAAGTTGCTCGAAAATAGTGTAAAATATGCAAAATTATCTACTGATAAAAAGTTTATGATTGATCTTATAAATGATAGTTTAAAAAATGAGAGAGATGCGCTCATTATTATACAAAATCTTATAGATGTCTTATCTTTAAAAGCTCTTACTGATATCTTAGAAAAAGCAATAGACAAGAAGTATCCTACGCTTATATATTTTATATATAAGGAGTTAATAAGTGCAAAAGCGATTGGTAAAGAAGATATAAAGAAGATAGATTTTGACGAAATCAATGAAAAAATAGGAGATTATGTAATTTCAAGCATTAAAAAAGCTGAAAAGGGGCTTATCGGAAGAACGTTAATTGAATTGATAAACTTAATTGACGATGAACTAATACTTAAAGAGATAGGATTTATGTTCCTTAAGAAAGGGCAAATTAATATAGTACAAGAAAATATTTTGAAAAAGATAAAAAGTAAGGAGATCAAAAAAGAGGTCTTAAGAAAGATAATAAAAGTTAATTTTGAAAAGTATAAAAAAGAAGGAAATATTATTCAATTAAGGCAACTACGTGAAGATGCAAAAAGACATAAACTTGAAGATTTGGAATTGGAAATACTTAAGGATTTGGAAAAAAGAAAAATTCTAGCAAAAGACGAATTAAGAAGATATTTAGAATTAATTAAAGATGAAAAAGGCGATAAGGATCTAAGAAAAGAGCTTGCAAGAATCTTAGATAAATCTAAAGATTATTTAAAGAAGGGAAGAAATCAGTATGTAGAAGGAGTCTTAGAGTATCTAGATGAACATATTGATGAATACTTTGATGATTTTGTTGATAAGATAATAAAAGCTATTGAAAATATATTAAAGATGAGAAAAATTTTCGATAAATCTAGGAAAAAAGAACAAATTTATAAAACACTATTAGGAATGAAACTTCATAAAATAGCATATAAAGTTAAGGCTTATTATGATCTAAAAAAGACTCATGAAAAGGAAAAAAGTAAGTTTATCGAACTTTTTAAACGAAAGTAACTGTAGAGGGATAAATATTGAGTGGATTTCTTCCATTTCAGTGTCCATATTGTGGAGCTTCTAATAATGCACTTAAAATAATTGAGGGAAGAGGTGTTATTTGTAGGTTTTGTTTCACTTATGTAAATATGAGTACTAAAGAGCGTATAAGGTATAGTGAAAAAATAATCACTGTTGATACTGGTAAGGTAAAAAGAGGTATATTAACCGCCGAGTTAGAGCGATTTAAAGAGGAGGAGATAACAAATTTAACAATAGGAAGAATAGACCCCAATTGCAATGTTGTAGTTGCTGGAACTGATAAAGGGAGCATTAAAATTTTAAGATTTTTCTACGATCAGGAAAATCTTAGAATAAATAAAATCTCTAGTGGCGGCGCTTCTATGAATACAAAAATATTAAAAATTTTAATTAAGGACATTAATAATGATGGTGTAGATGAAATTATAGCCTTAGACTCTAGCGGCAACCTTCTTATAGGAGATAAACGGAAAGATCTTCAAGAAGCTAAAGATTTTATAATAACTTCATTTATTCATAAAAAATCCCAAAAATTCATCTTTATCAATAATGAAAACAATTTGGTAACTTTAGATCTAGATTTGAAATTTAATAAAAGACGCACTTATGAACTCCCGGAGAAAATTGATGGCAGATTGGTTACACGTATTGTTTGTGGTGACTTTGACGGAGATTCTCAAGAGGAGCTTTTTATTGTTCAGGCACCCCGTAAGGTATTATTTTTAGATCTTAAACGTCGTGTACTTAGATGGCGAAAGATAGATTATGGCGAGATATATTATACCTCCGGAAATGAATATATTACTGATATATTATCTGTAGATATTGATGATGATAAAAGTAATGAGATTTTAATTTTAACAAGCTCCTCACTGATCGTCTATAAGTATTACCATCATCCTACCGCTGGGTGGAAGGTCCTATGGTCAAAGAGATATGGAAACATTGCAAGCCTAAAGGTAGGTGATATAGATAATGATAGTATAAAAGAGATTGTTGTTACAACAAAAGATGGTAGAATCTATATAATCGGCTTTTCAGGTATTGAAAAATTTGATGAGCCTATTCATATAAAATTAGAGGAAATGGAAAGTATTTCATGTTGTGAAATAGGTGACGCTGATAATGATGGTTTTAACGAATTAGTAGTAGGAACAAATAAAGGTAGAATTTTACTGCTAAAGTTTAAATTATTGCAATCAAGATTTAGTTGATCCAACTATCCAAGCTAACCATCCTACCACAGACATTATGGTAAATGATATCAATGTATACGGGGTCCCTCCAATTATTATAAAGTACCAGAGAACTGCGCTATTTATGATATTAATTACAATAATAAATGGTAATAACTTTCCAAAGACATTTCCTTTATTTTTGATGGGTTTAGGAAGATTATAAAATATTTTATAAATTGCAATACCTATTGCAGGGGCTCCTATACTGACCTCAAGAAAAAATAATAAATCAACACCCAAAAATATAATGAGGAAAAAGAAAGGCAAAATGTACCAAGAAATTATGAGGACTGAAAGAAATCTTATCCATTCCCAACAATTTTCAGCTATTCGTTTTTTATTAGTGGTAAACCAAACTGCATAAAGTATGAATAGAACGATAAATACAATAATTCCCGCTTGAATTGGTATCGTATAATATTCACCAACAGTGTTCTTAATAAGATACTTAAATGAGCCTTGCATTTTATAGAAAAACATTAGGAAATAAAGTGATATGAACATTATTAATGTTATCATAATGGCTATAGGAAATTTTAAAAATTTTTCACTTTCGTCCTTTGATAAGATTTTAGTTAAAACGGTCACAATTGGAAAGAACATGCCTATTAGAATTAAAGCTACTATGTCTAACATTTAGACCCCCTATATTGTTGTAGTGAATAAACTATAAAATTAATTGGTATTAAAATAGTTTTGCGATTTTTCTAAAACCAGGTATTAATGGCTGTTTATTTCATTATTAATATTTTTAATTTTTATCTTTTGAAATGAAAAACTTATAAACTGCCGCTCCTTTTTATCAAATATTGGGAGCCTAGGGGCCGCCGGTTTTTATTTTGGGGCTTCGACCCCGTCATAAGTCTGGCGGGCACGCCTCAA
>JBECUL010000113.1:0-5416 GCA_040225955.1 Candidatus Asgardarchaeum abyssi
GTATATATCTTCACCACTTATCTCTTTAGCCTTCAATGCCAATTTATCAACGCCAGGATGGCTACATCCAACAACCACTACCAACCCTACTTCATCAACCTTAACACCGATAGCATGCTCCTTTATCCATCCGAAAGCTCCGGTACTCCAAACATCTTTTGCAATTCTCTGCGGCTTATCTATAGGAATTAGCGTAAGTCCCCAGTCTTTGAAAAAGAAAATACTTTTAGGAGGTGCAAAGATTTTAAGACCTGGCTTAATTTTCCCCACATATTTAAATCCACCATAGTGGTCTCCGTGGTAATGACTTAGTACGGCGAAATCTAAGTTTTCTAAGCTGATATTCAATCTTTTTACGTTATACTCTATGACTCTCGGATCCGAATCTGCATCAAAAAGGATTTGCCACTCTTCTGACTCTAAGAGAATGCTCCATCCCCAGCTATTTTTAAATCCTGGAGCACCCTCGTTATCATTTAATACAGTGAGCTTTAGATGACTTACCATATGCTCACCTTCTACTAATATAAATAGAAGTTCTACAATTTATTTTTTTGCAATTTCACAAAAATTATTAAAAATATTTGGTAAGATCTTTTGAAAAGGAATTAAAAACAATTATGGAATAATTACCATATCATGAAATCTTGTGTTCTTTATTTTATTTGCCAATTTGTCATCCAATGTCAGTAGTTTTGCATTTTCTTTTTCTGCCAATGCCAGAAATACAGCATCATATCCAGTTATTTTTAGCGATATAGCCAATTCGAGAGCTTTTTCAAATAAATTTTTTGTACTAAATATTGTACATATACTGTCTATAAATTGATATGCCTTTTTTAAAGCTTCAAAAACTAAATCTTTCTCCTCATTAAAGAAAACAACTCTTTTCCAAGCGATATTAAGTAATTCTGCGAATGTTAAATCTGCAGTAAATAATTCTTCACTTTCCTCTACAATCTTTTCAACAGTTCCTGATTTTTCCTCTTCAAAGAATATCGCTGCTATCGCACTTGTATCTAAGACCAATTTCATCTTTCTCTATCCTCTCTAATCAATTCTGCAGAACTTATTTTTTTCATTTTTTTACGTAATTCACGAGCTTCTTTCAACAATTCTTTTTTATAATACTCTCTTAATCTTTTCTCGATAAACCTTCTTATTTCCTCACTCCAATCTATTGGTACTTTTTCCATTTCTCTCCTCGTTTTTTTGGGAATTCTAAGGCTAAAAACTTCAGAAGTCATATTCCATCACTATGTATACATCATTGTTTACTAAATATTATACTTTTTGGTAAACATAAAGTTTGTTGCCGCTTGATTAGTTGTGATATATCGCCAAATAAAAGAGTACAAAATAATGAATAATTCTTGCAATTTCACAAAATTCATTAAAAGTTATTTTAGCAAGATTAAATAAGACTTTACATAATTTCGTAATTAATTAAAATATCGCAATAAACGCAAACATTTATGGTTTATTCCTTGTAAGGTGGAAATAGTATATTATGCAATTGAAGCAAGCGAGATGATTTTCATGCCAGAAAGAATTAGAGTTGAAGTCCTGACTGCTAATCCACCAACCTTGAAATGTAGAGAGGTTGTAATGAATCTTAAAGAAGCTATTAAGGGATTGGAAAGATATCTCGAAATATATGTTGTTAAACAGGGACAAACATTACCTAGAGGAATTTTCCCGACACAGGGCCTTGTAAGAGCATTTAAGACTAGAAGTATACCTGGAATTGTTATTGATGGTCATTTAATATTTTCAAGGATTGTTCCCAGCTCGCAAGAAATCCGTAATGAAATAATTAAGGCTCTAAAGAACAAAAATATAGAGGTAGATGCAAAGTGAGTTCCTTCGATGACTTTTCTTTAGAGGCGTTTGAAAAAGTCAACTGCCCAATATGCGGTGCAGAAATGAGGAAGGCAACATCCATAGCTCAATGTTTTTTCTGCGGAAAAGAAGAAAACGCAGACTATGTTTGCCCAAATGGGCACTATATATGTCAAGATTGTAGGATTGCTTCTCCAGAGGAGATTGCCGAAAAAGTTGTAAGATATTTAAAAACAAATAACGCCTTAGAGATTGCTGAAAGGATACTTCTTCATCCGAATATCCCAATATATGGGATCGAGCATCATTATATAGTACCGCTAAGTTTGGTTGCTGCTGCAAAAAGCTCATTAAATCAAGAGATTAAAAAAGGGATAATAAAGATGATCATATCACGGTCAAAGACTTTACCTTATGGTTCATGTGGAACCCTTGGCGATTGCGGTGCTGCTGTTGGTGCTGGAATAGCAATTAGTGTTCTAACACATGCATCGTACAAATCTGATGAACCGAGAGCACTTTCAATGGAAACCACTGCAAGAGTTTTATTAGAGTTAGCAAAACAGGGAGGACCTAGGTGTTGTATTCAAAGTGTATATGCTGGTTTAGAAATAGGTTCTGAAATAATCCGTGATAAACTAAATATTCCAATAGAGAAGATTACTGACATTAAATGTATATTCTATGAAAAAGCACCTGAATGTAAGAAAGAAAAATGTAAGTACTACCCAAAGAATGTGAATAGAAGATGAGAGAGCTGAGAGTTATTATTGATTTTAGAAATCAAGATCCATATTATAATCTTGCATTAGATGAGTCCATGACAAGACTTAGATTAGAAAATAAGATAATAGATACCTTACGTTTTTGGATAATTGATCCAGCAGTTATTATTGGGTATTTTCAGAAATTAGAGGACTCTGTTAATATCAACTATTGTAAAGCAAATGATATCAATATTCTAAGGAGAGTTTCTAGCGGCGGTGCTGTTTATTGCGACAATGGAGTATTACTATTTTCCCTAATTATTGATACACGGGAATGGCCACGACAAACAAGATACCCTCGCTTCTCTTATGAATACTTATCAAAACCATTATTGCATATACTTAAGTCATTACACTTGAATGCCGATTTCTTAAAGCCAAATGTTGTTGCTGTAAATGGACGAAAAATATCTGGGCTTGCGCAATTTTACCTTTATGATGTTCTGCTTTTTCATGGGACTATTCTGATAAATCCTCATTTTACGCATCTCGTAAATTCTCTAAGAGATCCTTCGGTTCCTCTAGGAAGTAAGAAAGTTTCTCCGGAAGAGGGATTAATCACTCTAGGTTCTCTAATTCCCAATGCTGAAACTGATGAGATTGTAGATGAGATAGTCCATAGGTTTATTGAATATTCCAAGAATACTTTCTCCTGCTCATTAACTTTTAGCAATATAACAAGACGCGAGAAGAAATTGGCTGAGAAATTAAAAATACAGAAATATTTTTCAAGTAGTTGGCTTCTAAATTCTCTATTTATTACTAAAATTACAAGCACCCGTAGTGTATTCTAACTATTACCTTAGAAACAAAATGTTTTTAAGAATACAAAGTAGAATCTATAATACAAGAGAATATGAGGTTTTCAAGATGTTAATTATCGAAAAAAGTAAGGTTTCAAAAAGGTTCCAAGTAGCTGTCCCAGCAAAGATAAGAAAAGCTTTGAATCTAAAAGTGGGAGATGTGCTAATTTGGACCTTTGTCGATGGAAAATTGATGATTGATGTTATTCGTGATAATGCAAAAGATATCTTAAAGCTTTTAGGAAAAGTTGACATGGGGCCTACAAATGCAGCAGAAGATATTGATATCGTAACAAACGTGCCTAAGGGTTAATTTATAATGTCTATCAGATAGACTTTTGCATATATTTAATACTTACTATCTGTAAAAACGAAGGAGTATCACTCATTTTTGACATTTTTCATTATCTTTAAAGTCTTAAATTCAATTCCTAATCGTATCTTCTCGATTATATCAGATGTAGCCCATGTTAGATCATACAGTGTCAGACCAGTAATATCAATAACAAGTTTTGCACCCGAGTTTCTAAGGATAATCTCAATCTCTTCACTAAAAACATCTGCTGGATGAGCCCCTCCATAAATATATGCCTTTCTCGGGTCTAATATAAGCTGATTCATATGAATTACTGGTGCCACATAAATTATGTTCTCATCATCTTGAGCCTTAGTAAGATCACTCATAGGATTCACCAATGTAGTGAGAATTATTAGAATAAGGAAAATTAGGGATTTTACTACTTTCACAAATATCACTAAAAAGGGCCTAAAGTGGGCTCTTTAATTAATAATAGCTCTTTCCATAAAAACATAAAAATAGATGTATTTATTGTTTTTTGATAAACACACATTTGATTATTAACTTGAGGGTATCTTTTTCATGTCAGAAAAAATTGCAAAGTTTAGACTTGTAGGCAGTGACTTAGAGATCGAGATATTCCCTAAAATCTATCATAGCGAAGTCATTAGTTTTGGAGTTGCCAGAAAATTAATGGTGAGTATAGATAGAGGGGTTTTCAGAGCCAAACCCATGTACTATGGGCATCTGCGTAGATTATTCTATAAAATTGGTTATAAAATTGAAAGTTTAAAGGTTGATTGGAATCTGTCATTCAATTGTAGTGCGAATTTTACTCTGAGGGATTATCAGTTAGAGGCCTATCGTAGATGGGAAGATAATGGTTACCGTGGTGTGATTGTAATACCCACCGGTGGAGGAAAAACACATATAGGCTTGTGGGCGATTGCGAAGCTTAGGAAGAAAACACTCATTGTTGTACCAACAATTGCGCTCTTGGAGCAGTGGAAAAGCAATATAGAGAAGTATCTTGGCATATCTAAAATTGGGATTTTTGGTGCAAACCAAAAAGTACTGGATGAAATAACAATTACAACTTACGATTCTGCATATTTGAATGCTGAAACATTTGCTGATAAGTTTGGCCTTGTCATATTTGATGAGGTGCATCATCTTCCGAGTGAGAATTACAAGTTGATTGCAGAACTATTACTATCCGAATTTCGTTTAGGACTGACTGCTACACCAGAGAGATCAGATATGGGGCATCTCAAATTGGATGAACTCGTGGGTCCTATCGTTTATAAAATTGATGTTAAAACCCTGCAATTGAGAGGACACGTTGCAAATTATGAAGTAAAAAGAATATTTGTTCCCATGCCTGATGATCTGGCTGAAAGGTATAAAGCCTTGAGAAAAAAGTATCTTGACTATATTAAAACACTTCCTGAGGATTTACCACCAAAACGAAAATATGAACTCCTAATTCTAAGGTCCACAAGAGATCGTAAGGCTCACGAAGCCTTATTAAGTTATGAAAAAGCTAAAAAGTTAGCTCTGAATGCTGAAGAAAAGCTTAAGAAACTCGAAGAGATTCTATTAACGCATAAAGATGATAAAGTTCTGATTTTTACCAGGTATACCGATATTGTTTACGAGATATCAAAAAGATTCGGAATACCAATGATAACAAACGACACAACTCC
>JBECUL010000114.1:0-5333 GCA_040225955.1 Candidatus Asgardarchaeum abyssi
TCCTATAGCTGCAAGAGTCACCAAGATAAGTCCTTGAATTGCTATTGGAAGTAATAAGGTTAACGAGTCACCCTTCATTACGAGAGAAAATAGGCTAGTTGATTTAGAAACAAACCAAGTAAGATAAAGGAGAGTTATAGCAATAATAATCAGATTTTTTTTGGATTTAATTGAAACTTCTTTTATCAAAACTATTACGGCAGAAATCGACACTATTACAAAAATTATAAATGCAGCTTCAATTATTGTTAGGGGCATTCTCCCTATGATCCATGTTAATGGAAGCACAAATACAAGAATTGTGAGTGCAGAGAGCATAGTACGCTTTATCTTAAATTTCTTTGACATAAGACCCCAGACAATGAAAAACGATACTACAAATACTAGCAGCACACCTGCAAATACAAAATACATAATACCAGTAAGTAAAAGAACATCCTCAATGTAAACCAAGATTAAAGTTATTAATATTGTGAAACCTAATGACATAATTCCCTGAGCTATAATCCAAGTAACATAATTTTTATTTCTTATAGCGATCCATGTTTCCTTAATTATACTAGGGTGAGGTATATATTTCTTGGGTTCCTGAATCCTAATATAAGCAGGTACATAGAAGAGTATCTCTACTATTCCCAAGATAACAACGACATAAAAGAGAAGCATTCCACCTTGTTGAATTATCAAAGGCAAGGTGAAACTGCCAGCGATGCCAACAATATTTCCAAGAAGGTTAAATGTATTTTCATATCCTGAGACTTCAACTCTTTCCTCAGGTAAAGTGATTTCTGGAAGCCAAGCTTGGTAGGGAGTTAAGAGATATCCGTAGAAGAAGTTAAATGAACTGACCCATAGTGTTTCATAAAGAAATAATGTCAACTGATCTTTAACTGGTATGAAAAAATCAGGCAGAAAAAGCATAATAAATGAAATTGCTAATGCAAAGGTTCCCGAAATTATAAATGGTTTTCGCCTTCCAAGCTTAGGATGGATTGTTTTGTCACTGAGATACCCTATAAAGAATCCAGAAAGAGCAATCACGATTTTCCCAATACCATTAGCAACACCATTAAGCCAAGGATCCAGTTCATATTTTTTTAGATAGATATAGAACGTTGCCAGTGAGACAATACTAAGTAACGCTGTAGAACCAAAGCGACCCATACCGTAAAAAATTTTGTCTATACGCTTCATCGAGTACTTCCCACCAAAGAAGATAGTGATTTAGAGAACGATATATTGTAAAATAAAGTACTAAGTATATTTTAATTTTACATAAGGAGCTATAATCAGTAATGCACATTATCCGATCTGATTTAGATAATATTTATATTCATATCACTTTTTCTGTAGTACATGAGCTATTGTTAGCATTAGAGGGATTTATAATGTTACCAATAGCTTTTGTGTTTAAGGTTGTAAGTGTTACCTCTTCTGGTGCTCTTTCCCCAGGACCATTAACAGCATCAACAATAGCAGTGGGTACTAAAGATGGAGCTAGAGCAGGATTATTAGTTAGTATCGGACATACGATCGTTGAGTTTCCTTTAGTTATACTAATAGCTCTTGGAATAACAATCATCTTTACTAACGAATTAGCAACAAGAATAATAAGCTTGTTAGGCGCTGGAATGTTATTTTTTTTATCATACCTAATGTTAAAAGATATTATTAAGAAAAACCATAACTTAAGGGACAGAGAAAAGAGTATAAATAAGAATTTATTAAGGTCACCTTTAATGATAGGTATAACATTATCTTTATTCAATCCATATTTCATTGTATGGTGGATCTTTGTTGGAGGGGCATTAGCAGTTGAAGCATATGCTATAGCTGGTTTCATGGGAGTCATACTAATGTTTTTTGTACATATATGGATGGACTATGTCTTTCTAATAGCGGTTGCATACGCAGCCTATAAGGGAAAAGAAATCATAAAAAGTAAAGGATATAGAGTGCTTTTAACAATAATAGTCATTTTCCTAATAGTATTCGGTATAGATTTGTTATTTAATGGACTCTTTAAAATTAGATTAATTTCTTTCTAACACCAAAAATGTTTAATCTCCCTAACATTAACTTTTAATTGCTCTAAGTAATAGAGTGGTGCGTTTCATGAAAGCAAAAATAGTCTGTTCCTCATGCAAATCAGAATTTCCTATAACAGAGAAAATCTGGAGATGTCCTAATTGTGGAGAATATTTAAAAATATCATATGTGATAGAAGATATCCAACTTACGAAAAGCATGCTAAAAGAGAGAACTTCATCTATGTGGCGATATAAGGAACTTTTACCTGTCTTTTCGAATGATATTATAACTCTTGGAGAAGGAGGCACGCCATTGATTAACTTTGAAGATTCATCTTTTTCAAACCTTAAATTTAAACTTGATTACATTAATCCAACAGGCTCTTTTAAGGATAGAGGAGCTAGCTTAAGCGTGACACGCCTAAAAGCAATAGGAGTAAGTGAGATAATTGAAGAAACGTCTGGAAATGCTGGTTCAGCATTAGCAGCATATTCAGCAAAAGCCGGAATAAAGTGTACAATATACACACCAGCCTATGCATCTGTAGAGAAAATAGTTCAAATGAAAATCTTTGGTGCTAGAGTTATTAAAGTAAAGGGTGCAAGGCAAAATGTAAGCAAAGAAGCCCTAAAAGCCGCAGCTAAAGTATTTTTTGCGAGTCATCTATGGGACCCGTTCTTTATTCATGGCTTAAAGACTATAGCTTATGAAATAGCTGAGCAAAATAAATGGGAAATCCCAGACTATGTTGTTGTCCCAGTGGGAAGTGGAGGCCTACTTTTAGGAATTTACTATGGATTTAAAGATTTATATGACTTAGGATTTGTAAATGGCATCCCTAGAATAATAGGTGTTCAAAGTGAGAAAAATGATCCAGTTGTAAAGTCCCTTAAAGAAAAAAAGATAATTACTTTTAAGAAAAATGTTAAGACTATTGCAGAGGGTATAGCAGTAGCTGCGCCGGTTAGAATTAGAGATATTATTGATGCTATTCAAAAGACAAACGGCACAGCAATTTCTATAGAAGAGGATAAAATAATTGATGCTTTAATTAAACTAGCTAGAAGAGGTTTATTTGTAGAGCCTACTTCGGCTACAATTTATGTTGCTATCAAAAAGATGCTTGATATGGGAATGATAGACAGACATGACACAATAGTTGGGGTTTTAACAGGTTCTGGGTTAAAAGCAACAAATTCTCTAATCAAAATCGCTCAGAATAATAATCTATGTGATTAGATAAGTATGAATAATGTAGTTGCCGTAATAGCAGGTATAATAAGATTATCTATCCATTTGTAGGATAGAAGTTCAACAATTGAAACGAAAAATCCTATGAGAAAGAATTTTGAAAGCATATAAATACTTATTTCATATCCATTAACAAGATAGGCTACTATCATCCCGATAACGCTCATAATTAAAATGGATAGACTCCCTTCCAAACTTTTGGAAACCCATAAAAATTTAATTTTATGTTTTCCGAAAGCCCTTCCAATTAGCTCTCCAGATCCATCTCCCCAAGCCAAAGATAGAACGCTGGCAATATAAATTTGTGGTTTGTTATAAAATAGAAAATATATTATTCCAGCAACCAGCAATGCTGTAATAGAAGCAAATAGCGTATCAATTAAATGTTCTCCCTCTCGGGTTCCAATTTTTAAAAGTTTTCTAGCAAAATCTTCATCAATTATCATTCCTACAGCTAAAATTGTTAAAAATAAGGACAACGCAAAAAGTGCACCAAAAACCGAAGAGAAAATAGGTAATGAAAAAGCAATTGTTGTGCCTAAAACCGTATGTGTTAATTTTCTAGGAATCCAGACGGGTGATCCATTTCCTCTTAATTTATAAGATATATATAATGTAGTCCATGCAAGGATATTTACAGCCAAACCAACTAAGATATCATTAAATGATAATAAATTAAATTCAGGAGTCAAATTCTCAAATCACCCACCTTTTAGCAATTTATGCCTCCCATTTCATTACTTTGAATATATTTTGAACATTACGTTGATAATTTTATGTTAATCTCTGAATTAAAAATTATATGTAAAAATATAAAGTTTCTAAAGAATTTAAAGATAAAAACAAAAATTAATGGCTTATTTTATTTTTACACCAAAGGTGATCCAAATGCCTAAAATAGGTAAAGTAAAAGTTGAAGAGTCTGTTGGAATGCAACTAATCCATGATATTACAATTATTGAACCAAAAAAAACAAAGGCTGTACTTTTTAAAAGGGGGCATATTATAAGACAGGAGGACATTCCCCTCCTAAAAAAAGTTGGAAGAAGATATATTTACGTGATAAAAGACTTCTCTAAGTTTAAAGACTATGTTCATGAAGATGATTTTTCAAAAAGCCTCGCAAATGCTGTAGTTGATAATAATTTTTATCTATCTGGCCCTTCTGAAGGAAAAATAACGATTTTTGCTAGGAAATCAGGGATTCTTAAGGTGAATGTGAAGGCTTTAAATAAAATAAATATGTTAGCGGGTGTTAAGTTCAGCACTAAACTTAATAACTCACCTATCTTTGAAAATGGTCAAGTAGCAATTGTCGGCCTAGGACCGCTTTTTGTAAAAAAACAAATACTAGAGAGAGCACTAAAAATCGCTAATGATAACTATCCGATATTGACGATTAAGGAATTTAAAAAAATTAAAGTGGGCCTTATAGTCACAGGTAATGAAATATACGAGGGGCTAGTTAAGGATGCTTTTACTGACGTACTTCGTGAAAAATTAAAAACTTATGGTCTCGATTTATATCTTAGGACTATTTTACCAGATAATAGGAAGGCCATTTGTAAAAAAATTCTTGAATTTATATCTAAAGGCTGTGAGCTAGTAATTATAAGTGGTGGCATGAGTGTAGATCCAGATGATGTAACCCCCTCAGCAATAAGGGATACTGGCGCAAAAGTAGTATTTTATGGAGCCCCCGTTTTTCCTGGTTCATCAATAATGCTGGCATATTATAATAATGAGATTCCTATTTATGGGACTACGGCATCTCCGATTTTTTATAAAAAAACAACATTAGATATATTCCTTCCTAGGTTTATAGCAAAGGATAGAATAACAAGAAAAGAAGTAGCGGAAATGGGACATGGTGGTTTAATGATACATGATAATAAGAGCTAGATGATGACTTGAAAAGGTAACATCCGAGAATGGGTGATGCGCCAAATACATGATTCGCCACCTCCTCGCTCCTTATATTGTTGCCAACGGTCCCTAAGACGTAGCTCAGCATCATTACAAATACATAATCCACACTCTTCAACCCGTGC
>JBECUL010000115.1:0-5167 GCA_040225955.1 Candidatus Asgardarchaeum abyssi
TAAGCATAAGTTTTCTGATATATGTTGCGGAGTATTTATCCCTTTCGAGAAATGGAATTTTTCGAACCTCATAACCTTCTTTCTCAAATAGAAGCGTAACAAGAGAATTATTTGAGTATACTACATTGAATGTTGGAGATAAAGCCTTTACATGAGATACCCATATGTCATTATTATTTACATCAGGAATAAAAAAAAAAAAAAACCTCGTAATTGGGATATTTTCACTTAATAGTCCTATGCGAATCATATACATCCTTTCACCAGCTGTAAACGGATTACGAATTGAATAACTTAATTGGGCACTACCAATACCAATTACAACTTCATCGCATTCATTTAAAATATACTTTATAGCATGTAAATGCCCTTTGTGAAATGGTTGAAATCGACCAATATAGAATGCCCTACAGAAAGTCATATTACTCACCTAAAAATACTTTTACGGTATCACCAACTTTTACGTTAAGAAATTTTGATGCATTACCCTGATTTATTGAAATTTCTAAGAAGTTAAAACTATCAATGAAACAGAGTAGATGCCCTATTGGAACACGGCCAAAAGATTTAACGAAGGGAATATTTAACTTTTTGTCCTTTATTTCAATACTTATTTGACGCCCATAAAGTTTATCTATATTTTTTAAATGAGAGACATGAATATTTGTAATAATATTCCCGAAATCATCGATGTGGATAACCCTTCCTAATAGTCCCTCTTTTTCAACTATAGGTTCTGAAAACGGAGGTATCACTATTTCGTCTATGCTTAGCGAACTACCAATTGAAGAAAAATTACCTGTACAAGCTAAATGAGCAGCGACGGGAGCAAAGATATCTCTACCATGAAAAGTCGAAGAGACATTTTGGAGAAATAATTCTTCGTTTTCTATTAGTCGTATTTCAACGATTCCATCTATTTTAGAAGCAAGTGTCAATAAACCATTATCAGGACCTATAAAAAAATAATTTTTTGTTTTTATCGCAATCGCTTTTCTTTCTGTCCCAACACCAGGATCTACAACACCAACATGTATTGTCCCCTTTGGAAAATAACCGAATGCAGACGCTAGGATAAATGCGCCGCTTAAAACGTCAAACTTTCTAACTTCATGAGAGATGTCTATTATTCTTACAGATGGACATATTGACAATATTACACCTTTCATTATTGCTACGTAGCTATCACGTAAACCAAAATCAGTGGTCAGTGTAATAACCGTCATGTTCGATTATTCCTCCTTGAGTTCTTTAAACTTATCAAGAATACGTTTAAATATTTCATTCATGGGGGAGGGTGATAATTTATATAATCGCTGAACGATCAATTCAGGCATGCTCTTTGCAAGGTAATTAAATTTTGGAGATCTATCTACTATTAGATTTAGATTTTCATCAAGTCCTTTTGCTTCAATACCATCTATACGTAGCTTGGCATTTGTTAATTTTGAGATTCTTTCAGCAAGGTGAGACACCAATACAACACATGTATTTTCATTTTTATCAAATAGATCCATCATTGTTGATATTATCTTTGCTGCAGCATCAGCTTCTGTCGATGCTTCCCATTCATCAAAACAAACTATTTTTTTAGCCGACGAGATCGCAAGATTGGCCATTCTTTTTAGAGAAGTTTCAAACGCACCAGCATCTAACATTCCTTGTGATTTGGCGTAAAAAAATATTTGGTCAAAAAGGCCAGTTATAGCTTTTTTAGCAGGAACAGGTAAACCCATCTGACTAAGTATAACTATTTGTAATAATGTATGCAAAAGCGTTGTTTTTCCACCGCTATTTGCACCACTTAGAATAATAACACGTTCACCATGTGTATTGGGGAAGTTTAATGGAACATCACCAACAATATAATTTACTGGCTGGACTTTATTAAAATCAAATTCAAACTCTTTTAGCAAAAACAAATTTATAGCTTCAGTGAAAGCTATACCAGTATATTTAGTATCAACAATAGGCGGATTTAAATCGTATTTTTCAGAAAATTCGCCTATCGTAAGATAAAAATCAAGCTCAAAGAAACAATTAATGGCATCCTGGATTGCGTTTTTTAATCGCTTTAGCTCATAAGCCACTTGCCTTATGAGTTCGTATTTTCGTATATTATAATCTCGACGAATTTTGCTTTCTAATTCCTTAACTTTAGCAGGATTTGCCTCTATTGGAAGAACATACGTTCGTGGGAAAATTTCCTCAACCCAGTAACTTTCATCGAGGTTTAAAATCTCATATAGTTTACTCTCAGCAGTATCTATACTTGAGTAAATAATTTCAGTTATTTCCTCCGGAAGATAATTTCTTAGTTGCGAAGGATCTATGGATTCTTCTTTTGCTGACTCAAGAATTTTTAAAATTTGCCTACCATCTATGGTTATTGCGCTACTTCCTATTTTTCTCTTAATCTCTTCATTAAGCAATGCTTCAGCTTCTCCCACGGCCGAATATAGTAATTCATAAGCTCTTCTAAGATTATCTAATTCGCGATCCACGCCTTCTTTTATTGACATATCCTCATTAATTATATTGACTACATCTTTTGCCTTTTTTAGAGCTTCAAAATCGACTTTAGACAAAATTTGATTCAGAGGATATATTTCTTTATATTCATATAGAAGGCTTGATAACTCTAAGACCGCACGAATTGTTTCTAAGTTTTCTGAAAAGAAAGAGAGTATTTTCTCTGGAACTATGTCTTCTTCTCTTACACTTTCAGTAACATATAGATTTGTATAATCATATTTGGTAGTTGAAACAGGTTCCTCTGTTATTAAAATGACGAAATCAAATGTACTTAGAAACTCAGGTAACTTATTTAGATTTTCTATTTTCTCAATCATGATATACTTATCAAATTCATATTCTTTAATTGTTGATAGATATTCTTCATTAGTTACTAATACTATTCTATCGCGAATGAAAATGGGTGATATTTTCTTTTTCAATCCTTTTAGATGGGATAATTTATTGAAAATTTCCTCTAGAACTCTTACATCTATTTTTTTAAGAATTTCACGAGCTGAAGAATAAAAATGGAGACGATTTTTAATTATACTATCTTGCTTAGTTGTTAGGGGGAAAAGTACATCAAGCTTTCCTTTAGTATAATCAGTTTTAGCAAACTCTTTTATTAGTAATAATATTTTTTTATATATTTCTCGAGTATCAGGGGTTGCTAAAATTTCATTTAGGTTTACACCATAAGTTATTTCTAGTGCTTTTTTTACAATATTAATAGCCTTTTTATATCCTATACCAGGAATAGATGCTATTTCAGCCACATTTCCATTAAGTATTGCATCTAAGGCTTTTTTTTCATCTCCAAAATATTCAATTAACTTTTCAGTAGTCACTTTTCCGATTCCTGGGATTTCTTTTATTGATTTAAGCTCTGTCAAAGCTAATCCCCTTTAAATTCTATTTATCTGTGGAAAAACGTTAATATTTATCCTTTTTGATAAAAGTACAAAAAAATGGTGTATAAAAAATGTTATTGAATTTCTTAAAATTTCTAAGATGCCCTGCTTGTAAATCAGAGTTATCGATCATAATCTTTGAAATTGATGATAAATGTGAAAAATTGCCAGATCACCTCTTTTTTAAAGAACTAAAAATGGAGGAGATTAAAAGAGAGATAGGGAATAGAGAAAAGATCATGGAGAATATAAATATTAAAAGTGGAATTCTCATTTGTAATAGCTGTAAAAGATGGTACCCGATAGGTAGTTCGATTGAAGGGGTACCTGAATTGCTTTATCCAGACGATCTAAGAAATGTTTGGCGCGATAAAAAATTCATAAGAAAGTGGAGTGAAAAAATCCCAGAAACTTTAAAGCAGAATTTTAACCTTTTAGATAAATCCTAATATAATTATAATATGGACCGGCCGGGATTTGAACCCGGGGCCTCCGCCTTGCGAAGGCGGCGCTCTGCCAACTGAGCTACCGGCCCAGATGGAAACTGAGCTAATCATTCTTTTTCTCGAGTAAGAATATTATAGAATGCATTAAAAATTTTTCTAACTTGTTGCCTTGTTGACCAAAACTATGTTATATTGAAGTTGTGAATTGGATTTTAGAGCAATATTATGATATCGCATATAACACATTTATCAGCGATATTATTATAACATTACGCAACCATTCATTGAATTGTTCAACAAAGCATAACTTGTTGAAAAGTCATTATTATCATAGATTACTGATTTTTAATTTAGTTAATAATAAAAGAAATATAGGAGAAAATGAACTATTGAATCAATTGACGAAGATTGAATATTATCCTATCCATTTCTTCAGTTGCTTTTCTAAGTTTCTTCATTTGCTCTTCTGATAGTTTCTCGTAAACACTTTTCCTTATTTTACGTAATCGATAACGCCTCTTTAGAAAGTCTAATGATGCCTTTGCACTTTCTCTTTCCTCTTCAAGAATCTCAAGTTTCTTTACTGCCTCATTATAACGTCTTCCTACTTTTCTTAATTCTTCCTTCACAGGTTCTAATTTTCTTATAGCGTTTCGTAGCTCGTTTTCTAAGGTTGCTTTTTTACTTAAATACTCCCTTTTCTTAACTTTACCAGCCGCAAGATCGCTTTCAAGTTTTTCAAGTTCAAGGATTATGCCTATTTTTTCGTCATATAAATCTGTAAATTCACGAATTAAATCGACAGGAATTGTCTCTTCAACAAGGTAAGCCCCTTTGGTTACGATATACCTTGGGAGAAACTTTCTCGACGCAACATAAATAAATGCTATAAATCCGATTATCACCGAAAAGAAGAAAATCCGAGAATAATTTGGAAGACCAATTACCATATATCGTATAAGGAGAGAATCAAAATATAAATGGGTTATGTTCATAGCCATCATGATTATTTGGTTATCATTTTTTGTCAATATCGCTCTTTCCTTATGTAGATTTAAATAAAATTCAACTATACTTAGCCCTTCTGGTAAGATTACGTTGATTTTATATTCTCGAATAAGTATTGGAATATGGGGGTTTACATCAACATTGAGTATAAAGGATATACCATCCTCTCGTACAACTTCATCAATTGGAACTTTATATGATACATTAAACATATAAGTTGTATTTTGTTTAATATCTACTCTAAATCTTGTTGTAACAGCAATTTTTCTGCCTACTTGATGAGGA
>JBECUL010000116.1:0-5128 GCA_040225955.1 Candidatus Asgardarchaeum abyssi
GATCTACAAACATGTCCTGTTGGTCATTGATGTAAAAAAAGCCAAAATGTTCATTAAAAACAGGAAGTAGAGAGTGCTTTACTTAAACTCGAAGGAATAATAAGTAAAAATGCTGCCAGAGAAGCAACAAAAGTGGTCTTAGGGCAACCATCATATGTAATTGTTAATACCATCATTCTATCATTAATAAGCTAATTATATTTCTATTCCGAGAAATACTCTTGCTGCTGTGCCTATGAAATATGTTGCAACTGCAGCACCCATTATTATTAAGACATTCTCAAATGCTTTCTTTTTTATACTAATTCCAGAAAGAACTGCAATGAATATTCCTGAAAAGAAAGAGACTATCGCAGCACTCATAACTGAAATAATAACTGCTGTTAAAGAGTCCATAGATAAAGCATATGCAGCAAAAAAGGGTTTACTGCTGGCATAGCACCAAGGATATAGTATATCCCGGTGGTAACTGCAACATCTTTTGGATTGCTAAGAGTCTCTTCTATACTCAAGCTCCTTACCAAGTTTTTTAATACCTTACTATCATTGCCAATAATTCTAATAATACCTTCTGCTGCGCTACTTTCTGTGCCCTTTTCAATTAATGCGTTTTTCAAATCATTCTTTAATGAGTCGATATCAATAGCTTCTTTTACATCAATTTCTTTAATCTTCCCCTCGTAGATGTCATTTTGACTCTTTGTTGATAGATATGCGCCAGATGTCATAGAGAATGTTCCACCAATCGAAGAAATCAAACCAGCTAGACCTATTAAAATAGGATTTTTCATAACACCTGCCAATCCTATAACTAGAGCTAAAATCTCAACTAAAGAATCAGTCATACCATAAATGGCGTCCTTAGCCTTGTTGATGTAGGATACCTCCTCAAGAACCATATCAATTAACCTTGCTTCGTGATCTATTTCATCTTTTATAACACCTTCAATAATCGAGTAAAGTTGGGGATCGTCTTTAAATTCCTTAAGAAGCTTAGAATAGTTCAAAACTGCAGAGCGTTCATCTGATTCAAGATAATACACCATAAAGGTTAGAGGCATTATTGCTGCAAGTAATTTCATGAAGAATTTCTTTATACGTAGTCGAATACCTAGTTTAAACTTAACAGAAAAAGCCTTTTCACAAACTTCATTCCAAATGATAGCATGCCTTCTTTCCATTTCAGAAATCTCTTTAAATAATTTTGATTTGTCCCCAGATACCTTTTTTGATAAAAAATCGTAGAGTTCTGTAGCAATAACTTCATCCTTCCAGAAATCTTCCATTAATTTAAGTATCTCGTCATTTCTCATAGTTCCCACCCAAAATCTGAGCACAATGATGTATAAATTCAGATTTTCATTATTTAATGTTTTTAGTATGCTTTGTTTTTGTCAAAAACAATTTAGTAGTAGCAGTAAGAATTGCAGGTGTAATTTATATATTTACTTATAAACAAAAATATAGACAAACAATTGTTGACACTTTAGCATTAACAATAAAGTAATTATTTATGACATGAAATACTTTTAAAATGAAAATATATTTTAGAGTGTGGGTGTTTAATGGCTCTCACAAAAAGCGTATCATTATTACTATCAATTATAATTATATCGGCTTTATTGCAGAACACAATTATTCCTACATACGAGAATAACAATTGTGGCTGTTATCAAGAAGATGAAAAGCCTATTGCCACTTGGAAGTGGAATCGGTATTTTAATTATACAGAGATTGTAGACTTTCTTCGAACTCTCAAAGAAAATTACTCAGATCTTGTTGAATTATTTAGTATTGGAAAATCATATGAAAATAGAAGCATTTGGGCTTTAAGATTAACAAACAGAGATTATGATGAAAGCGTAAATAAGACTACTGTTATTCTCATTGGCGGGCATCATGGGAGGGAATACATCTCAATAATGGTTCCCCTATATGTTGCCTATCAATTACTTGCGAATTATAACGTTGATGAAAACGTAACACGGTTACTTGATTATATGGAAATTTACATAATCCCTGTATTAAATCCAGATGGATATATGGAGGCACTATATCATAATCCGTGGCATAGAAAAAATACACGCCCTATAGATGAGGATGGCGATGGACTCTATGATGAAGATTGTCCTGAGGATATAAATGGCGATGGAATAATAGGTCTAATTTATAATAACGAAACTGGTATGTGGGAAGTTGAAGGATTTGATAACGATAATGATAGTAAAATTAATGAAGATTGGGTTGGTGGCGTAGACCTCAATAGAAATTATAATTTTTCATGGGGCTATGAATGGGGTGCTAGTTCTAATCCATCTGATCCGACATATCATGGTCCATATCCGTTTTCAGAACCAGAAACTCAAGCTTTCAGAGACTTTATCATTCATGAGATAATCGAAAAGGAGAAGAATGTCACATTTGCAATTAGTTATCATTCAGGCATCGAAGCTATTCTTTATCCATGGGGCTATACGGGACAAACTCCACCAGATAATGATACCTTTATCTCCCTTGGGAAAATTATAGAAAGGTATACAGGATATCCCCTCATACAAGCCAATCAGCTCTATCCAGTTTCTGGGGAGTGGGGAGACTGGCTTTATGGATTATTTGGGATCATTTCATTTACAGTCGAGGTCTTTGTAAATTATACTGAGAAAGCAAAATTATATACGGAGGTAGAGAAATACATTAATGGAACTCCATACATAGATATTAATATAACTGCGTATTTCAATCCTATAGGATCTCTTATTAGTAAAATCGGGAGAAAAAATTATCTTGCAGTTAAAAATTTGGCATTATTATTTGTACCTAAGATTGAAGAGATTCTTGAAAATAAAAGTGTTATAGTAATATTCGGTTATCCAATACCGATTAGTGTATTGGTGGATTTTACACTCCCATTTATCTCAGCTATTCTTTTTGCAACAATTGTTTTCATAATACTCAAGAAAAGGATTGAGAGGCGATATTAATTCAGTTAGTACTCTTAAAGACTTTAACATTATCGCCAATTACCTTAACATAATAAATAAAATAATAAAAAAATAATAAGTAAGATAAAATAATGTTAAAATTATTATCAAATTTACTAAGAAGAAGTATAAGTATGAGTACTCGGGTGGTAATATGGGTGTTGATTTATCAGTAGAAATTTTAGGTTTTAAACTCAAAAATCCACTTATTCTATCATCAGGACCTAGAGGATGGAACGGAGAGGCTTTGAAGAGAGCTGCTCAAGCAGGTGCTGGTGCAGTAGTCACAAAAACTATATCCTTTGATCCAGCTGAGGTGCCAAGACCATGCATAGTGAAAATTGGTGGTAAGCCTATTACTATAAATGCCGTTATAAATGCTGAAAAATGGAGTGACCTAACTTTGGAGGATTGGGTTGAACGAGAAATAAAAATAGCAAAAGAGGGTGGAGTCCCAGTTATAGGAAGCATCTGGGCACCACCAAGGCAGGCAGATAGAATTGGCGAATTGGCAGAAATGGTAATGGATGCAGGTGCTGATATGATAGAAGTTCCCGGTTATTCTCCAAAGGAAGTGATTTCTCTTGTTGGTAAGATAAAGGAGAACAAGAAAGTGGATATACCAGTAATTACGAAATTAGCATTGGACGTCTTTGAGTTCGAACCTTATATTGAAGCTGCTGAAAAAGCGGGAGCTGATGCCATCTCAGGAATAGATACTATGGGACCTGCATTAGATATAGACGTTGAAACCGGAAAACCTGTTGTTGGAAGTGAAACCGGGTTTGGTAGAGTTTCAGGACAATATATATTCCCATTTGCACTATATTGGATAGCACGAACTAGGCAACTAACAAAACTGCCAATCCTCGGGGTTGGAGGAATAACTAAAGGAACTGATGTCATAAAGATGATGATGGCTGGTGCAAATGCTGTTCAAATGCATACTATTGTCATCATAAAGGGATATGAAGTATTTCAAAAATTAAGAAAAGAGATAGAGGAATACCTAGAGAGAAAAGGATACTCATCAATACAAGAAATTATAGGGTACACTCAGCAATTCTTGGTTCCTGAAAAAATAAAGGTGAAATATGGAGGAGTTGTCTCAAAAGTAGACCCAGAGAAATGTACTGGTTGTAAATTATGCACGCAAGTTTGTTGTTGGGATGCAATACACATGGTTGATAAGGTAGCTGTATCTGACCCAAATAAATGCTATGGCTGCGGGATGTGTGTGAGTGTCTGCCCGACAAATGCAATTACACTTGTCGAAAAATAATCACTTTTCCATATTTTTCTATATTTTATATTAAGGCTCCACTGGCTACAATTACACTCCCAGAAAGGTAATCATTTTTTGCTGCAAAAACTACAACCTCGGCTATTTCTTCGGGAGTTGCAAAACGACCAAGTGGTATTACTTTTTCAATTCTTTTTATTAGTTCCTCTGAAGTTTGTTTCCAATTATCAGTCATTGTAGCTCCTGGAGCTATTGCAACAACAGATATATTGTATTGTCCAAGTTCTTTAGCTAAAGCTTTCGTAAATCCAATAATTCCAGCTTTCGCGGCAGCATAATGAGAAACGCCTATTTCGTGATGCCACGGAAAAGCATAGCCAACTATCCCATAGACTGATGTTATATTTATTATCTTACCAGATCTTTGATTAATCATATATTTGATAGCAGCATGCGTACAATTGTAAACACTTGTCAAGTTAACACGAATCATAAAGTCCCATTCTTCTGGAGATATATCTTGAATAAAGCCATATTTAAAAACGCCTGCATTATTTACAAGGATATCGATTCTTCCAAATTTTTCTACAGTTTTCTCTATTAAGCGTTTAGCATCCTCGTAGATTCCAACATCTGCTTGAATAACAAGAGATTCTACTCCATATTTCGATACTTCTTTTTGAACTTCAAATGCAGCATCTTTCGATTTATTATAATTTATAGTAACATTGCATCCCTCTCTAGCAAGAGCTATTGCGATTGCTCGGCCTATACTACGTGAAGACCCAGTTACCACACAAACCTTTCCCTTTAAGCTCACGCTGTCTCACCATCCTCTCTCATTATTTCCTTTAAGTCACCAGATCTGATAACCCTCATATCCTTTTATAACGCATGATCTCTC
>JBECUL010000117.1:0-5058 GCA_040225955.1 Candidatus Asgardarchaeum abyssi
ATTTGTCCCGACTGCCGGAATCAATAAAAATATCTTGCGGATGTTGGTCTCCCTTGAGATTACCGATGAGCAGTTAGGCGAAGCCTTAGATGTATTGGAGAGGGCGATAGCGAAAGTTTAATAAGTTCCTTTATTTTCTTTGTACGCATCTAAATTTTAGCTCTATCTACATTCACCGGGAATTAAAACTGACAAATTAAAAAATGAGATTAGAGCTTAAAGAAAGAAGGTGATAGTTTTAATAAATTGATAGTTTTTTTGAGTTTAGGAAATTTAATGATAGCTTAGTAATTACAAACTAAATTAAAAAGTAAAAGGAGGTTAAAATGCTGAAAACAAAAAAAATTTCAAAGCTAAAAATAACATATGAAATAGATGGAGAAATAATAAAAATTATTAATAAAGATATAACAGAAAAGGAAAAATGGTATTGGATTGGAAAATCAATATGGCATGTAGGAGGGGATTTTAATGAACCGAATTAAAGAAAAGATAACAAAAGAAATAGACAAGAAATCATCTACCATGATCGAATTCCTTCAGGATTTAGTAAGAATACCAAGTCCTGATGGAGGTGGCCATAAAGTGCAAGAATTTGTAGCTAAGTATTTAAATGAGATGGGTGCTGAAAAGGTAGATGTTTTTAATGTAGATGCCGAAAAACTTAGCAAACATCCAGGTTCTACACCATTATTTTTTGAACATGGTGGAACTAAAATTGAGGATAAACCAGTTATAGTAGCAACTTTTAAAGGGACAGGTGAAGGTAAATCTCTTATGTTTGCTGGACATATGGAATCTTCTACTCCTGCATGGGAACCAGGGCTTGTTGAACGATGGAAACACAATCCTTGGGGAGCTGAAATTGAGGGTGACCTTCTTTATGGGAAAGCCGCTTACAACATGAAAAGTGGCAATGCTGCTGCAATAATGGCTCTAAAAGTTATTCGGGATTCTGGGATAAAGCTTAAGGGTGACGTATTCATAAGTACAAACCTCGATGAAGATATAGGTTGTCAGGGAACAGTTGAAGCCATTAGACTAGGGTATAAAGCAGATGCGGGGATATGTCCAGAGCCAACCGAATTGAACTTAGGAATAGGAAGTATAGGGTGCCAACACTTTAGAGTAATTGTAAAAGGTAATCCAACATATAGTAGTGGCATAAGTGCAATAGAAAAAGCGATCAAGATCTGTTATTCTATTAAGGAATTAAGTGATAATAGACAAAAGAACTATTCAAAGCCATTTTTTAAAAAACACCCTGAGATCTTTGGTTCATATTCTTCTGGGATAACTATTGGAATGTTTAATTCTGGCGTATGGCCATGTACTACACCGTATGAGGCGGTTATTGAAGGCTCAATTCGTCATGTTCCCGGTGAAGACATAGAGGACGTAAGAAAGCAATTTAGAGATCAAATAAAAAAGTGTGCAGAACAAGACTTTTTTATGAGAGATAATTTACCAAAAGTTGAGTTTTGGGAATACTGGGTTGATTCTTTATTAGACAACAATGCCCCAATAGTGAAAACAGTGAATGAGTCTTTTAAGGAAATTAAAGGTAAATATCCAGGTCATATACTTAGTGTTGGAGATGCAGCTCCTCTTACCAGATATGGTAATACACCATCGGTTTACTTAGGCGTTAAAAGAGGATTAGCTGAAAATGAATATTTTTTTGGAGGTGAGAATATAGAATCGAGCAGTGCTCTTGTTGAAGAAACAATTTCTATTAAAAGTTATATAGAGCTAATAAAAATATATACCATGGCAATAATTAATTGGTGTGGTATAGAATTTGGTCAATATTACCACCTATCCTTGCTATTGTTTTGGCAATATGGAGCAAACGCCTTTTAGTGTCTTTAGCCGCTGGTGCTTATATGGCGGCTTTGCTTGTCAATCACGGAAATCCCCTTTTAGGAGTATCCCAACTTTTAACGTGGATACAAGAAAATATGGGGGGGGATTTCAATGGAGCATTAATCTTAACATCTGTATTTTTAGGTATGATGATTGCTTTCGTATATAAAGGCGGAGGGTATTCAGCTATCAGTGAATATATAACCAAACGTATACACAGTAGAAAGGCTATCCAAATTATAGTAGCATTCTTTGGTCTTTTGATCTGTTGGGATGACTATACAAACACAATGGTAGTAGGCACTTCTATGCGCCCAATAACTGATAAATATGATATATCTAGAGCAAAACTTGCATATATTATAGATTCTACAGCAGCTCCTATAGCTAGTATTTTTACGGTATCTCTATGGGTTGGATTTCAAGTCTCAATAATTGCAGAAAAATTAAAAGACTTAGGTATAACTGAAAACGCTTATAGTGTCTGGCTATCATCATTACCTTATATATTATATTCTTTTGGTGCGATATTAATGGTACTTTTTATAGTATTTTCATCAAGAGATTTCGGTCCTATGTACACAGAAGAAATCAGGGCTATGAAATCTGGGAAACCAGTAAGAGATGACGCTGAACTACTTATGAATCCGGAATCTGATTTAGGGAAAGAAGGAAAACCTACTTCAATATGGGTTTTCTTCCTTTCTCTAGTCACTTTGATAGGAGTAGCTTTTTTTGGTATGTGGTTGACAGGTGGTGGTCCAGGCGGTATAGGTATATTGGAAGCAATAAAGAATTCTGATGTTATGAAGGCACTTTTATGGGGTGCAGTTGCTTCGGATATAGCACTCGCTTTTTATTTGTTAGCAGCAAAGGTTTTTTCATTAAAGGAAACAGTAAATATTGCAATTAGCGGAGCAAAACTTATGGTATACCCAGTAATGTTTACAGTAATGGCATGGACAATAGGTAGTGCCTGTAGTGCAGTTGATACATCAGGTTATGTGGTTTCGACTGTAAAAAATTTGGTAACACCTAATATTATTCCTATTATATTGTTATTGCTAGCTTCTTTTACTGCGTGGAGTACAGGATCATCTTGGGGAACGTTTGCAATAATGATACCAATAAGTATTGGACTTGTATATGCCCTAACAGGAACTATTGATACTATTATGTTTGCAAGTCTTGGTGCGGTGTTTTCTGGATCAATATTTGGCGATCACTGTTCGCCCATATCCGACACTACAGTAATGTCTTCTATTTTTTCTTCTGCGAATCATATAGATCACGTTACGACCCAGATGCCTTATGCTCTAACTGCTCTTGTAGCAACAGCAATATCTTTTATTATCTTTGCTATAATTCCTTCAATAAGCGGGACCGTATTGCTACTTATAAATTTAGTAATATTATTAATAATGGCTTATAGCCTTTCCATGAAATTCGGAGGTTCTACAAAAGAGTTAAAAAAATCTGTAGTTGAAGGTTGATGATCACAATGGTAAAAAAAGCTAGATTTGTGTTTGTGAAATACCAGGCATGCGGAAATGATTTTATTCTTAAAGATGAAGAAAAAGAAAAAATACCAGATAAACGAAAAGCGTCTCTCGTAAAGAAGCTCTGTAATAGGAACTTTGGGATAGGTGCTGATGGCATACTTTACATAGAATCTTCAAATAAAGCAGATGCAAGAATGAGACTCTTTGATCGAGAAGATGAAGATCAAGAAGCTTTAATGTGTGGAAATGGTATTAGGTGTGTGGCAGATTATGTTTGTAGAAAGCTTAAAAAAAATAAGATAAAGATTGAGACAGGGGATGGAGTAAAAGAAATTATCAAAACAGGGGAAAATTATACAGTAGATATGGGAAGGTTAAGATATACTATGAATGAGATGAAAAAATTAGTTAATTATAATTTCCCAGATGATGAAAAACTCTTAGATAAGGAGATAAAAATACCAAATCTTGGAGTAATCAAAGTTTCTATTGTTAACTCAGGGGACCCTCATGCTGTAATATTTGTTGATGATATAGATAAGGTGGATATAAACAAATATGGAAAAGCAATTACCGAAAATAAAGAATTATTTCCGCTGGGTATCAATGTCGATGTGTGTGAAATTATAAACAAAAATGTAATCAAGGTTAGAACTTACGAAGCAGGTGTTTATCGTGAAACGTTGGCATGTGGTACTGGGTCAACAGCTTGTGCAGCAGTCTTTCGTCTTACAGGAAAAACTAAAGAAGATAAGATTAAAGTTATTGTCCGCGGAGGAGAATTGATTATAGAAGTTAAAAAAAATACTATGTTCATGACAGGTCCAGCCGTTCCAGTATATAAAGGAGAAATTGAAATTAATTATTAACCTTGAAGAGTGGAATGCTATAATTAGGAACGGTTAATAATGTATTTTATGTAAAAGATTAATCAACTAAGGAATTTCCCTCTTTTTTTAACAGATAAAAAAAGAGGGAGTTCTTTAGTTTTATAATCATCCTAAGTCTCCCAAGATTAATGCCTTCGTAGAGAGAATAAATGGTACTATTCAAGTAGATATTTTAGACGCAGATTTTATAAGTAATACTAACAACTAGTTAAACGATTAATTTAAAGAAGTAAACATATTGAAAAAGAAGGAATAATTTTTGTCATCATTACTATTTTTATCGCTGGAGCTCTACCTATTATCATTAAGTACGGTACAGGATTAATAAATTCTTTGTTCTTTGCCACGGTCAGTAGCCTAATAGCCGGTATCTTTCTTTTGGTATTAGCTGTTCTTAAAGGGAACTGGAAAACATTATTTGATAAAAGATATTTTTTTCACTTATTATTAATCGGTTTTTTTGGCATTACCCTTTCTAATATCTGTTTCTTCTTTGGAGTTACCTTAACCAGCGGGATTAATTCCTCTATTTTATTAGTAATAGAACCATTATATGCCATTTTTATCGGCTATGCTTTGCTGAATGAGAAAATTACTTTTAAGCAGATAATTTTTACTTTTATAATTATGCTGGGGGCTTTGGTGGTAATATACAGGGCAGAGTTTATTTCACCTTAAAAAACCACCTTCTTTGAAGGTGGTAATGGTTAAAGGGTTTTACCGTAAAAGCCGATATATATGTTAAGATAAGATATGACTAAATGGAAAAAATTATCTCATACAATCTATCAATGTAAATA
>JBECUL010000118.1:0-4970 GCA_040225955.1 Candidatus Asgardarchaeum abyssi
CTGAGCATATAAAACTTGAGGAGGTTGTTTCTCCTGAGCAAGTGAGTAAAGAAACAATTACACCTCCACCATCTGAAGTTCCAAAGCCCGAAGTAAAAAGAGAGCCAATTCCACCAGCAGAAATATCGATTCCACCAACACCACTTAAATTACCTCCAGAAATAAAGGCTGGTATTCTTATCTATGCAATACTAGAGAAATTCCCAGAGCTTTATATAGCCAAACATGGAAATCAGGTTGTTGTTGAAGGCGAAATAGGGACATTGACGTCATTTAAATTGATTTCAGATGGATTAGAATTATCTGAAGATTATGATTTTGCTGGAAAGCAAAATGAAGTGCTGGATAAATATAATGAGCTTGTCAATAAGCTCAAAAAATAGATAGCTTCTGCTTTATGTTTTTTAAAGCATTTTCTTTTTTCTTTTAAAAAATAAAAACTAATTTTTAATAGCCTATACTTGTTCTTCTTTTTAAAGGTGGTGAGCTTGATTCGGATATCCGAGCGTGTAACAAAAATTCAATATGCAATTCGTGAATTGGTTTCTTATGCAAAGGAGTTAGAGTCGAAGGGTAAAAAAATAATATACTTAAATATTGGTGATCCAAATCACTATGACTTTGATACCCCTGAATATTTCAAGGAAGCATTAATTGAGGCTATAAGAGAAGGCAATAATGGATATTCAGAATCCCAGGGTGTATATGAATTGCGGGAGGCAATTGCTGAAAGAGAAAATAAAGAAAATAATGCAAAAATAACACCAAACGATATATACATAACATTTGGGGTTTCTGAAGCAATAAATTTTCTATTAACAGCAATATTGACTCCAGGAGATGAAATTTTAATTCCAGATCCTACTTATCCTACGTATTTCGCTCTTACTCAATACAATTTAGGGATTCCTGTTTTCTATAAGTGCGATGAGGGGAATAATTGGAATCCCGATATAGAGAGCATCGAGAAGAAAATTACCTCAAAAACGAAAGCAATTGTTATGATAAATCCAAATAACCCTACTGGTGCTATTTATGATGAAAAAGTTGTAAAGGAATTAATAAATTTGGCTGGACAATATAATCTTCTCTTTATTAGCGATGAAATATATGATAGAATAGTATATGATGATATTCCATTTAAAGGAGCTGCATCTATGTGCAGAGATGTACCTAAAGTCATAGTTAATGGATTTTCCAAAGTTTACATTATGCCAGGTTGGCGTTTAGGATATTTATACTTCGTAGATCCCGAGAATAAACTTGAAAAATTAAGAGAAGCTATCGATAAGCAGTCTAAAGTACGTCTATGCGTTGTTACACCATTGCAATATGCTGTAGCTAGAGCTTTAAAGAAACCTCAAATTCATATAAAACCCTTTGTTAGAAAGTTAAAAGAACGTAGAGATTATACATATAAGAGGCTCTCTGAGATTGATCAGATAACCATAGTAAAACCAAAAGGAGCATTCTATGCTTTTCCAAAGTTAAATGGAGAGATTACCAAGAAATGGAAATCCGATAAAGATTTTGTTATTGACCTTCTCAGAGAAGAAGGTATTCTTGTTGTACATGGTAGTGGATTTGGAGAAGAATTCAGTAAGTGGCATATAAGAACGGTCTTCTTGCCACCAGTTTCAGTGCTTGAGGAGGCATTTAATAGATTTGAAGAGTTTTTACGAAAAAACTAATGTTTTTCGGTTAATTTATTTTAAAGGACTAATCCTTTTTTCTCACCTTTTTCAGAAATTACAAAAGTGCATTCGTTATCTATTTTATCAAGTTTAAGTGTCAGATCTAAAGCATCACAGATTTTAGATAATTGAAGCCAACAAATTCCACATGGAAAGTTGTAAGGAAGTGATATATTAATGTTCTTTAAAGCATCAGCTCTCTTCTTAAATAAGCAATCTTTAACTTTTCCTTCAAAACTATTTGCCTCCATATTAATTTCAGAAAAACTAATGCCTTGTGATTCAAGCCAATGGACGATATTAACAATTTTTTCTTCAAAAGAATGCAACTCTGCCTTTTTCCAAAGATTTGAAACAACATTTGAAAGATAATCCCAGAAATCCTTTACTACGTTTTCTCCATATCTCTCTTTAAGAAAATTTCCAATTATACTTAAAATAAGATCTATTGTAGCCACTGTCCTCGTCCATTTCTCATCGATACTTATTCTTTCTATAGTTTTTTTAACAGGATATTCCTCTGCTGGCTTTTTTCTAGCAATCTCTACCATTTTTTCAAATGTTTTCGGTTTTTCCATTGCTTTAAACTCTTGAGATACTTCTTGGGTTTGTGGTAAATTCTGAATATCAGTTCTCACTTCCCTTGGTGTCTCTATACTACTTTTTTCGACGGGAATGGGTTCACTATATGGCCTTTTTTCAATATTTTCCTCTAGAGCATTAAGAGCTCGACCGACAGCTCTCATAATGCTGAACATGTTAAACATAGGTAGTTTCATAGAACTATATACAATTGCCGTAATTTCATTAATGTCTAAGGCGTAAATTTTAACGATATCTACGACAGTGGCTCCTCTTTTGATTTTTACGTGATAGACTCCATCGATAACACCAATCTGTATGGAATAACTACTTCCTGGAATCCCTATAGGTGGTGTTAATGGTATAAATTGCTTTGATGACACATAAAATCCCTCATTTTTGAGAATACTCTAATACTTTTTGGATATTTAAGTTATTCTCTTAATTATTAGATTTTAAATTCAGAAGGTTGTAATACCATAAGATAAGCATCCTCACCATCCGAATAATATCCTTTTAAAACTTTCAGCTTTTTAAAATTCAGCTTTTCATATAATCTTTGAGCTGGATTGGATACTCTTACTTCTAAAAATATTTCATTTACTTTATAATAGTGAATCATTTCATTTATTGCTCTTTTCATGAGAGCTGTTCCGATTCCATGATTTCTAAATTGCGGAAGCACCGCTATCGATACAATATGGCCTTTTTTGACCCATTTTAATAAACCAAAAAAACTAAACCCTTTTTCGATACGACAAAGAATATATCCTACAATTTTGCCATTTATCTTTGCGCTAAGGCAAACCCTAGGCCAATTAACTATTAAATGATGAAAATAGTAATAAGAATAGTTCTCTGGTAAGCAGATCCTGTTTATCTCCATAACATGTGGTATTTCTTCAACTTTTATTTGCTCAATTAAGATGGCTTCATAGCTTTCTTGCATCTCTTCCCAACTCACGATCGATCATAAATGTTTAATGTATCGAAATATTTAACTTTTAGAGCTTAATTTACTTCATACAGACTAATATTTTACTACTGAAGTAAGTATAAGTAAGTAATAGATATATTTATTTATTGTTGATGAGGATAAATGCTTGTTGCCTGGAGGTGCTCCGCTTAATGTATCCTTATCATATGATGGATGTTCAAGCAATAAAAAATTTAGTTTATAATTACTTTAATGTTGTTGATTATGTCTATGATGTTATTGATAATGTTTTGGATTTTAAAGTTGTCATAGAACCTGATATCAAAAACAAATTTGAGTCACTTTATTACATACTTAGAGAAAGGTATAATCTAGCGTGTTTTATTAGACGTATTTCCCATGATTTTGCGATCCTGCGGGTTTTCAAACTAGAAAAAAAGGAATCAAAACCCATACTTAACATAATAATGTTAATTGCTACTTTGTCCATGATTTTATTCTCGGGATGGCTTTTTGCGAATAATGAATTCTTTCAAGCTGTTTATCATGAAAATCCAATCGTAACTACTCTAGAGTTTTCAATATCTCTTTTTAGCATAGTCGCTATTCATGAAATTGGGCATCTAATAGCGTCAAAAAGAAATAAGATTGAAACCTCTTGGCCCTATTTTATCCCAGGGCTCCCTGATATTGGTGGCACTTTTGGCGCAATAATAGTTCAGAAAACTCCTCCACACAATAGAGATGCCCTCTTTGATATAGGTTTTTCAGGTCCAATTGCCGGGTTTATTGTAGCGCTTATAGTTACGGTCTTTGGCTATATGATATCGGTTCCTATATCTCATGAAGAACTTGAAAGATTATCAGCCCTATATCCTGGTCAAGTCGGCGAAATACCAGTGCCAATATTGTTCATCGTTATAGGAAATTTAGTAAAAGATGTTCCACCTGGCTATGAATTAGTGTTACACCCAGTAGCTTTTGCAGGATGGGTCGGCTTTTTAATAACTGGTTTAAATCTTTTTCCAGCATCACAGCTAGATGGTGGTCATATATCCAGAGCTCTATTTGGATATGAACTACATGGAAAAATTACAATATTGTGTGGTCTGATTTTAATAATTATCGGTTTTATTCCAATGGGTCTCTTGGTGTTATTGCTGCACACTCATGCAAAACATCCTGGTGCACTTGATGATGTATCCGAATTATCTACAAGTAGAAAAATACTAGCAGTTTTTGCATTTTCATTGATTATTCTATGTACGCCGCCGTTTTTTATCTTCTACTAGTATGCATATCTTTTATCTTTATTTTTACTGTATTTAAAAAATAAGAAGAATCAAGAAGAAGTGAGTTTATAAAAACAACGTCTCATATCAAGTAGGTCTGGAATCTTTTTTACGAGTCCTTTTCTCTGTAATTTTTTAAGAATATACCTTACTGTTCTTGCAGAAAATTTACTTTCCTTTGCAATTTCTAATGAGGATAAGGGTTTACCCGCAGTTTTTAATATTTCTAAAATTATTTCTTCTGTATTTCTTGATTGCGTTTGCGCCATGACCATATCTCTCACCGAAAAATATTTCTTATATAAAAAATTATTTTTATAAATTAAAATTTTTTCCTAGCTAATCAACACCTTTCATATCGATATAACAACGTTATAAAATATGAAATGGAATATCACCTCCTTGACCATCTGGTCCCACTTGTGTGCCCGCACCGTCTCACCAAACATCCTCTTCACCGCCGAT
>JBECUL010000119.1:0-4940 GCA_040225955.1 Candidatus Asgardarchaeum abyssi
TAAGTGGATACGGAGCTTTATTTTTCAAAAGGGGCTGAAATTTGATTTTTTGAGGCATATTTTTTACAAGTGCTCTTCTAAATCATAAATCTTTATTAGGAAAAATGAAATATATTGTGAATGTCAGTATACTTTTTTCTTAAAATTAATTGGGGTGATTTTTTGGAAACGGATGTAAATAAAATTCTCGTAAGGTTTACTGAGAACGAAGAATGTATACTTTCTCAAGATAACGAAGTATCAGAGATCCGTGTAACTGGTACAATCAAAATTATCAATCCCAGCGGCAGAAGCAGAATATGGAACACAGTCCTTAAACTTGAAAATATAGAGGGGACATCTCTTACTGAGCGAGAACTTAATGTCGGAGAGGTTGATATAAAAAGTGAATGGGTGAAGGAATACACAGTAACTGATGTTGACGAGCCAATTCTGAAAGTTCAAGAAATAGTAGACACATATCCGATTCCTAAAAGCGATATGGCCCATGCGGCATTGGCATATAATGTTGAAACAAAAGTTACTTTTACGATCAGATTGATTAATACTTCTGATTCACACATAAAAAATATAGAAGTCATAAAGAAAATTCCAGATGCCTTTGAAAATCCAGATATAGAAAAACCCGATAGCGGAATTGTTGAATATAATCCAGGAACGAGAAGCATTGTGTGGAAAGGATTTGAATTATATCCTAATGGCGAAGCCGAATTAAGATTCTCAGTTGATGTCCTCCCGAGCAGAGCTGAACCTTATGATGGAGGGCCGTTAACAGTTACTTATTCAATTAGCGGTATAACAAGATCGAAATTGGAGCCCACTCTGATCGCTGAAACTAGTGCATTTGTTGGAGGAGATGTTTCTGAGGATCCAAAACAACCAAATCAGTGGATTTGCAGATTAGAGTTTCTTAACGATAGTACATTCCCTCTAAGAATAAACCGTGCTGTTATCTATCAAGTTCACACAGATGAAACAAGGGAAGTTATAGTTGAAGACTATCCTAATGTCTTGGTTAATCCAGGACAAAGCTGGATTAAAGAAACTACTTTGGTATCTCCTGAATTTCCAAATGTTGAGCGAGAAGCTGATTATACAGTAGAATTTGATGTAGAGCGTGTAATACTTGGCAGAATCGAAAAAACTCCAAAGGTTCTTCCTGTTGCCAGAGTTGATTCTACAATGGAGTTCTCACCATCATCTGTACATGCTTACACAAAAACTCCAATAGAAGCAACTCTTGAAATAACCAATTCTGGCAGCGCTACTTTAAATGAAATTATTGTTACTATAGATGTACCGAAGGACTTTAAGACACCCACACCTGAAAATATCGAAGTTGTTAAGAAGAATATATCCCTTGAGAAAGAAGTTGAAATAACTCCCGTGGATGAGGATCCAACTAAACCACACACAGTTACAATAAAAATACCTAACCTAATATCATCTATTGAAGGTTTAAAACCAAATGAAAAGATAGTCGTTAAGTTCCCATTAATCGCTTGGATACCCAAACCAAATATAGAATATAATGTGACTTATCAAGTGAAAGCTAACGTTGAACCGCCTGTTAAGTATACAATGTTTGAAAGTGAACCGCTGAAAATAGAGATTAAATATGTACCACGTGGTCTGGCTGCATATAAAACTGTTCAGGCTGGAAAGAGTGCCGGTGAGTACGTAATACCTCTAAAAGTAGTTAATAGAGGCGAAGTACGTGCAGAGAACGTAATGCTTTCGGATTTCATCCCAGAAGGATTTGAACTTATTGACTGGGAGCCGAAAGACAGACAACCTGATGTAAGTGAAGTGGAGGGCGGGAAGATCATTACTTGGCTTTTCCGAGCAGTTGAGAAAGGAGAAGAAATTGAGATAAGATATACTATAAAAGGTACTGGAAAGTACATAAGGCGAGAACCAAAAATCACATCAACACCTAAATAATGTAAATCCCTTTTATCTTTTCTTTAATTTTATATAGTACAATATAATTAATTATTGTTAAGACAAGATAATTTTTGTTATGCGAAAAACTTTTATTGTATGTATCCAATTTGTTCTCAGAATCTTATTTCTGGGCGGGTGGTCTAGCCTGGTATGACGCCGCCCTGACGCGGCGGAGGTCCCCGGTTCAAGTCCGGGCCCGCCCACTTTTAAATTTCAATAGTCTCATCTAATTTTGGAACATATACATTTACATTCTTTAACCGTTCTTCGATTTTTTTTGCGAAAACTAGTTGTTTTTCTTCCTCACCATGAACTAAGATTATATTTTCTAAATTACTATTCTTTTCCTTTACATGTGAGATGAACCTAAATAAACCAACTACATCTGAATGAGCGCTAAACTCAAAATTTTTTATTTCAGCTCGTACTTCTACTTTCTTTCCATTTATTGTTATCTCCTTCTCACCATCTAATAGTTTACGTCCTATAGTTCCTGGAATTTGATATCCCGTTAAAATTATTGCATTTTTTGAATTCTGAGCTAAATGTTTAAAATAGTAAAGAGCTAAGCCTCCTTGTAGCATCCCAGATGGCACTACTATTATTATGGGCTCTTCTGCCTTTAAGGGCTTTGATCTATTTTTTATAATTGTAAAAAATTTTGATTCTAATGGTGAATGATACGTGTATCTTATTTGTTTTTGAATTTCTGGTTTTAACCATTCCCAAAATAATTTATATTTTCTGTTTATTTTAGTTACTAAACCGCCAAGGTAGATACTCATTCTTGGAATAGCTTTACTTCGCATATAAGCTTCCAAAACGAGCTGGACTTCTTGTGCTCTACCTACTGCAAATACCGCAACTAGTGCTTTTCCCCCTCTTTTGTATATATCATTTATGGTTCTTATGAACTCTTTTTCAATTTTTTCTCTTCCAATTCTTCTATCGGAAGGAGATGAATAAGTGGATTCTATTATTAATGTGTTTATTGGTGGCAGATCCAAATCTACCATTTGAAGAGTTCTTGTGTTACTCATGCAAAAGTCTCCTGTATAAAGTATACCTTTTTTATTTATCTTGAGGTAGACCATGGAACTTCCTAAGATATGACCTGCATTAAACATTATCATTTTTACTGGTGTGTTTGATGAGCTTAGATTGTATGGTACTCTATATCGAATATCAACATTAACTTTTCTTAGTTTTGTTACATCTCTACTATCAAATTCTATTTCTGTATTTCTTTCTTTTTCGATTTTTATCATATCCAAGAAGAGTATTTCACTTATATCTTGAGTGGGTGGTGTTGCTAAAATTTTTGTTTGATACTTTTTCGCCATTATTGGTACATAACCACTATGATCTAAATGTGCATGAGTTACGATTATGTAATTGGGGTGATACGATGGTTGAAGCGGATATCTATGTTCTTTTTCTCCACCAGGATTTATACCACAATCTAAGATAATGTTCATATTTTCATCTACATTAACTTCGATCGAAGATCTACCAACTTCCCTAACCCCTCCCAGAAAATGTAATTTAATCATTTTGATCACTTTGGGGCATAGGCCAAAAGTATTGCAATTACTATACTTAAGATCATCAACAACATAATTATTATCCCGTAATATTGCCTTTTCTTCAACGATATCACCAATTGCCTTAATTTATTTAATTTATTTAATAAGATATTCGCCAAATTCCTCTAATTTTTTAATTCCTCTGACTTCTTCAGTAAACATTGGTATAAATATAAGGTCAAAATCTCCCTCGTATAACGTTTTTATTTTTTCAATTTCTCTTTGTTGAATTTTATATCTCTTTGAGCAAAATGGACATGATGTGTTCTCTGGCGTAATCATATTAACTACTATATTACTAACAGGAATATTATACATATAAAGCGCTGAAAGCAGTCTCTCTGTTTCTTCTATTGCCATCACTGCTGGTATCATTACTGGTATAAAAGATGTGAGCTTAGGATCTGATAATTTTACTCTAGCCTCTTCTGTAAGTTTTTGTAAATATTTTAAATATTCTAATGTTTTGTCTTCTTCTACCTCTCGACCAAAGAGTTTCTTTATCGAACCAAAGAGGCCTTTAAACCAAAGTTGCATTTTTATAAGCTTTCCAAGCATGCTGTTCAGCACATCTGGAAGACTTAATAACCTTAAAGTATGTCCCGTTGGTGCTGTATCAAATATTATTAAATCGTAATCCTCCTGTTTTATTAATTCAAGAACCTTCGAGAAAGCTAATGCCTCATCCATCCCAGGTAGTGGTATATTATCCATTTCATATAGACCAATCATAGTAGTATCTATACCCATCTCCTCTTGTTGAGCAGCAACGAGTTTATTTCTAAACTCATCCAATGCCTTTTGTGGATTTATTTCTTGAGCGTATAGGTTTGGAATTTCTGGGATTACTTTTATTTCTCCTCCACTTAAATCTAATCCAAAACTATCACTAAGGCTATGAGCTGGATCAGTACTTATAATTAGTGTACTTTTGTTTAGTCTCTTTGCAGCATAAGTTGCAGCTGACGCTGCGCATGTTGTTTTTCCAACACCACCTTTTCCGCCAAAAAAAATAAACTTTATACTATCTGATTCTAAAAGTTCCTTTACTGTCAAATTTTAACCCTCATGATTTTATTTTATAAGCATAATGTCAATTTATTTTTTAAATGATTCGATATTAGTGCTTTGTTGACCAAAACATTGTTATATTGAAGTTATGAAATCGGAATTTAGAGCAAGTTATTATGATATCGCATATAACACATTTATCAGCGATATTATTATAACATTACGCAACCATTCATTGAATTGTTCAACAAAGCAGATATTAGGTAACATCAGAGAATGGGTGATGCGCCAAATACATGATTCGCCACCACCTCGCTCCTTATATTGTTGCCAACGGTCCCTAAGACGTAGCTCAGCATCATTACAAATACATAATCCACACTCTTCAACCCGTGC
>JBECUL010000120.1:0-4933 GCA_040225955.1 Candidatus Asgardarchaeum abyssi
TACTTAAAGAGGAGTAAGGACAATAAAAGAATATGCCGATTGGTAGATAGCCCATATTTACCTGAGGGAGAAGTGGTTTTTGCAATAACTATGGAAGGAATACGTGACGTAGAGTAAACATTACACAATAGTACTATAGTTCTTGTATAACATTATAAAGATACTTTTGCTATTTCTTATCGCCCCTATAGTCATTATTATTGATGTGATCATAATGATTGTTGTTGCTGTAATAGATGCTTTGGCATCTGTTGAGGGAAGGCGTAGAGTTACAGTTGATGTTATAGGTGCGGGGCCAAGGGCGGTTTGTGGAGTTCTTGAGAAATGGGGAATCGCATCAAGAATATTACCTATTGAAAATGTTTTAAAAAAGCCAAGGATACTAAGAAAGTTTGATATCCTAATGGCTAGTGGTATGTCTGTTGATCTTCCCGCATTAAGGAAGATATCTAAGATATGGAAAAATATCAATGGAAAGAGGCCAACAGTAATAGGAGGCCCGATAACTTCTAATCCTATAGATGCTATAGAGCGTGCTGGTTTTGATATAGCAGTTATTGGTGAAGGTGAAGAAACTATAGAGGAACTATTAAAATTAGGACTTAAAGATGGAGAAAAACCAGAAGTTGAGGACTTAATAAATGTTAAAGGAATCGCTTACAAAGATCCTAAAACTGGTAAAGTTTTTCAAAATCCTCTAAGGCCTATAATGCCGAGGGAAAAGTATGATTCATATATACCCTCAACAAAACGAATCATCGATTATTCTCTCTTCTTCGCAGCTAGGGTTTATGTAGAAATTCTGAGAGGATGTAGCAACTATATGCGTACAACCATCAAGTTACCAGATGGTAAACAGTGTGACTTTTGTAACGTCTGCCGTGAAGGACCACTTACATCACGTTATTATTGCCATATTGGTATACCACCAGGATGCGGATATTGCTCGGTTCCAAGTTTATATGGCCCACCTAGAAGTCGTAGTATTCCAAAAATAGTATCGGAAATAAAAGCACTCCTTAAGCAAGGCGTTCGACGAATAGTTCTTAGTGCTCCAGATTTCCTAGATTATGGACGTGATCTTCTTGTTGGTGATGAACCATTAACAGATCCGAGAAATCCAAAGCCAAATTATCGACTAATTGAAAAACTTTTAAAAGAGGTAACTTCACTATCCGAGGTTATAAATGGAGAGGCAGTGATTCTATTAGAAAACATGAAACCAAACTTAGTTGACGAAACTGCTGCTGAGTTAATTGCAAAATATCTTCCAGGAATCACAGTTCATATTGGATGTGAAACAGGCTCAGAAGAGCATGCATATTCTCTTGGAAGACCTTCTACACCTAAAGAAACTTATAATGCAATAAAAATCCTTAAAGAACATAACCTAAATTGTGCTGTTTACTTCATTTATGGTCTCCCAGGTCAGAATATGAAGGTTGCCAAGGAAACAGCAAATTTTATGTGGCAACTGTATGCTCTTGGTATTTCAAAGATAACAGTTTATAGGTTTCAACCGCTTCCAATGTCAGCATTTTCAAGTTTCCCTAAAGGTCCTCCATCGCATCTTGATCCAGCAAGTAAATTAATTGCGGATACAGCCGAAGAAATAAATAGAAAAATTAAGGAACAGTATCTTGGAAAAAGATTGCGTGTAATTGTGGCTGCGCGCTATAACAAAATGTACAATGTTGCATATCCTATGGACTATGGACCAGTAGTTTTAGTCCCTAGAGATAAAACAAAAATTAATACAGTTATCAATATAACTGTTAAAAAAGTGATTTCAGACAAAATGGTTTACGGTAGCCCATAGCGAGTATTATTTAATGAATTCGTATATAGTATAACCCAACATCCCTAGTGCTTTTATGAATTTAATAATAGGAAATCCTACAACATTAAAATAATCTCCATTAATCCATTCTACAAAGATGGCAACTTTCCCTTGGATTGCGTAGCTACCAGCTTTACCGAACGGTTCTCCAGTACTAATATACCATTGTATATCTTTTTCGCTAAGCTCTCTAAATTTTACTTTTGTTACCTCATAATCGTTTACAGCTCTATTAACTTTTGGATCAATTATCGTAAAACCAGTATATACTTCATGGACTTTACCACTTAATAGCTTAAGCATCTCTTTTACTTGCTCAACATTCTTTGGTTTTCCAAGAATATGGTTCTTTATATAAACTATGGTATCAGCAGCTACTATTGGTGTTTTATCTTTTGGTTTCCAAACAGAATGAGCTTTCTTAGATGACAGCTCCGTGACTATTTTAATTGGGTCATCATATTTATGAAAAACCTCCTCTTCTTCAACGATCGGTACTCTGACTTCGATGTTCAACCCTATTGTCTTAAGTATGTCAATTCTTCTGGGTGAACTACTAGCCAAAATTATTTTTGAAACCAATTCCTTCTCACCAGAAAAACCACTAAATACATTATTAATAGTATAAAAATTAAGTGAATTCTAGCTCTTAAAGTTTGTAATAATAGCATAAACCTTATTTTGAATATAATTGCTATCGTTAATCCTAGGATAGGAATCACTAAACCACCTACTAGCATAGAGTAAGCAATCTTCTGTAACCAGTAGTAAAAAAGCGATCCCCTTTTTGTATTGCTACCAATAAGGACAAGAATTATTAAAGGTATTATCAGAAATATGAGGTTAAGTATGATAATTTGCTCTTTTAACATCAGTTTGTCCTCATGTTTTTATTTTTCATTTTCATGTATAGTTACCATTATTAATTTTTAGTATTTATTTTTCAAAAAATTAATCTAAATATATATAAATAATATCAAAAATTAGTGCTGTTTTTAGCTTGGGTGATATTATGTTCGATGTCAGTAAAATTAGAGAGGATTTTCCAATTTTAAAACGAAAAATTAATGGTAAGCCTTTAATTTACTTTGACAATACAGCAACCTCTCAAAAGCCAATTCAGGTAATCGAAGCGATTAAAGAGTTTTACGAAAAATACAATGCTAATATCCATAGAGGTATTCACACACTTAGTCAAGAGGCATCCGAAGCATATGAATTAGCCCATGAAAAAGTTGCCAAGTTTATCAACGCATCATCATGGCAAGAAATAGTTTTTGTAAGGAATACAACAGAAGCTATAAACCTAGTAGCTTATTCTTGGGCATATAATAAACTATCTAAAGGTGATGAAATAATAGTTACAATAATGGAGCATCATAGTAACTTTGTTCCTTGGCTTGTTCTCTCAAAAAAAGTGGGCGTGAAATTGAAAATTATCGATATATTAGATGATGGAACTCTAAATTTAGATGATTTTCACGAAAAGATAAGTAAGAAAACAAAATTAGTAGCTATTACTCACATCTCTAACGTTCTAGGAACGATAAATCCTGTTGAGGAAATAGTTAAAGTATCACACGATTTTGGTGCTTATGTACTGATTGATGGGGCTCAGAGTGTTCCTCATTTAAAAATAGACGTGAAGAAGATAGATTGTGATTTCTTAGGATTTTCCGCTCATAAAATGTTAGGCCCCACTGGAATTGGTGCTTTGTATGCTAAGGAAGAAATATTAAAAGAAATGGATCCCTTTTTATTTGGGGGAGACATGATTCGTGATGTTTGGGTGGATAGAGCTGAATGGAATGAGCTTCCTTGGAAGTTTGAGGCTGGAACATCTAACATAGCTGGTGGAATAGGTTTTGGTGCTGCTATCGACTATTTATCAAAACTTGGAATGAATAATGTAAGAGAACATGAGTTAGAACTTGTTAAATACGCATTAAAAAGAATGAGTGGGCTTGAAAATGTCGAAGTTTATGGGCCATCTGCAGACAAACGTGGTGGTGTTATCTCTTTTAATGTGAAAGGACTGGACATGCACGATGTTGCAATGTTTCTAGATCAAGAAGGTATTGCGGTTAGATCTGGAAGGCATTGTGCACATCCATTATTGAGAAGATTAGGCATAGCTGGAACTGTTAGAGCAAGTTTCTATATTTATAATACAAAAGAGGAAATTGATAGATTTATTGACGTACTACATCAATTGTCTTTGCTTTCTTAAATCCTATTTTATTTTTGGTAAAGTATTTAAAGCAAAAGGAAACATTATATTGAATATGTGATTATAATGGCGTTATGGGAAATGGTTTTACTTTTATCATTAGCAAATATTTTTGTCTATTCAGTAATATTACCTGTATTTCTAAAGGGAAAAAGTAAGCACGTAAAGATAACTATGAGTATAATCTTTATAATTTTTCTTGCTATGTCAGTTTTTCTCATTCTTTATCCAAATATACAGATAGCTCAGTTGTTGGTATCTCCCTTATACTTTTTCATATTAGTAGTACTAATAACTGTTTTCTCGTTTGTTTTCATATTTTTAATCTCACTGATTATAGTTTGGTTGCATGACCGATACCTATAACTTAAAATAAGTTAAGTATTGTTATAATATTTTTGTCTGTAAAGTGTCTTTGGAGGCATGTACATGGTAAAAGTGCCGAGTTTTATATTAAAAAAACTATACACTAAAGGGAGTCTTAAGAATATTGACGATGGCTTTCAATTTGAGATAAAGAATGTACTTGCTGATGCTACAATAATATCTCCTCTAAACATATTAGTTGATGACTCTCCCATCGATTTATCAAAAATCATATTAAAATCTCCAGAAGGTGAGATATCCTCCAACGACATATCTATTAATAATTCAATATTATTTAAAGTCAAAACAAGTGTCACTGTAATTGTTAAAGGAATCTCTCTTCCTCCTGGAGAACATAGAATTCACATAAGCACCAAGACAAAAGAATACGGCCCTGTAGAATTTGAAATAAAGGATAAAATAGTCTGATATGAAAAACTTATAACTTCGTCGCTCGTTTTCTAATATTTAAAGAGGGTGCGTGTGGCCGCCGGCTT
>JBECUL010000121.1:0-4835 GCA_040225955.1 Candidatus Asgardarchaeum abyssi
AATCCTAAGTTTACAACATTGTCAATACAAATTTTAAATTTATTAAAAACATAAGTTTTCCTAATTTTTTCAATCCTAATTAATTCATTAAACCCAATTCTCTTTAAGATTAAAATTATAGTATCAAAGTCAGAGATATGAACCTCTAACTCTTCACGTGTCTTGCTGCGCCCTTTGACTCTAGGTCCTTTATATGTTAATAATACATAATCCAATGTTTTTCTCACTCTTAAAACCTCATCGCTCTCTGAAAAGTTTCTATTAGGATGATTGAAATATACATCAACCATTCTCTCTTCTTTTATAGGTAGTAGAGAATATTTATTAAAAAATAATTCAAATCGTTTCCTAAGAAAATCATCAAGTCTTAATTTAATTTCAACTTCAAAGAGCGACATAAGAACCACCGTGATTAAGATGATTTGGGAGAACAGAATAAAAAAACTTGCTGAAAAATATGGGTACCGGGAGTACATGATAAGGAGATACTTGGAAATATTTGATGAAGAAGAACTTTACGAATTTCTGGAAGCTTGTGAAAAAGGACTAAAGACAACAATTAGAGTAAACACTATAAAAGTGAGAGAGAATCTATTACTGAAGAGACTGGAGGAAAGAGGGATAGTTTTAGAGAAAATCAAATGGACAAAATATGGTTATACTGTTCAAAAGGCGAATGTACCAATAGGCGCAACTCCCGAATATCTTTTAGGGTATTATTTTATTCAAAACGCGGCATCCATGCTACCACCGGAAATACTATTCCCTAAAAACAACGATATTGTGGTCGATATGTGTGCAGCGCCAGGGACAAAAACAACTTACTTAGCCCAATTAATGAATAATGAGGGGACTTTAATTTCTATAGATTCATCTCCAACCCGAATTAAAGCACTCATAGCAAATATTCAGAGAATGGGCATAAAAAATACAATTGTTTTAAAGATGGATGCAAGAAGGTTGTATAAGATAGGAATTAGATTTGATAAAATCCTTTTAGATGCTCCATGTACAGGAGAGGGACTTATACCTATAGATCCGAGCAGAAAGAAAAGTAGAAAATTAAAAGATATAAAGGTAATGAGTCGAATCCAGCTGGAACTTTTAGTAAGTGCAATAAAGTCTATAAAAAATGATGGAATCATTGTATATTCTACATGTAGCATTGCTCCAGAGGAAAACGAATATGTAATATCTCAAGCTTTGGATGAGTTTAGGGATGAAATAAAATTAGAGCCTATAAACATAAATGTGGGTAAGCCCGGGCTTCTAAAATTCGAGGATTATACTTTTGATGAAAGGTTAAAATTTGCAAAGAGATTGTATCCTCATACCGATAGAACAATTGGATTTTTCATTGCAAAGATAAGAAAATCTGGGTGATCATGGTGTCTTATAAGGCATTAACAGAAAAAAGTGACGCTTATAGATTGCTTTTTGACTTCTTAGTTAGGAAATTTGAAATAGATTTGAAACAGACTTTGCGAGATAGAAGCTGCCTTATTGTTTCGACTAATAAAGATGATAATGTATGGAATATATTCCTTTCTGATAGAAGAACATGGGAAGTTATAAGAAAATACAAACAGTTCGAATCAGCAACAGCCCTAGGGCTGAAAATCGCAGAAATTTATGAAAATAGTAAAATAGTATTAACTTTAGCTGGTATATTATTTTTTTCAAAATTTGCAAAAAAAGCTAAGGTATTTGTTAACGATCTAGGAGAACAAATATTTCTTTATGGTAAAGATATATTTAAAAAATCTATAGTGAAAATAATATACCCTCCAAAGGGTAGTAGATTTGTTTTTGTCTTTAATAAATATGGTGACTGTTTAGGGCTTGGAAAGTTATTATTTTCGCCTGCAAGGTTTAAATATATTACTGATCAAAAGGTTGCCGTAAAAAATATAGTGGATTTAGGAATTTATTTGAGACAAGGATATTAAAGTGACTAAAAGAATGTATGAGAGAGGTGCTAAAAGTGATTACTACCACGTTGATAGGTAAGGCATTAGCACAAAAGGGTATGAAATTTTTATATGTTGGAGATACTATAATTTGTAAAAAATGTGAATACTACAAAGTATGCCAAGAAAATTTAGAAAGAAATAGAGTTTATGAGATTTTGAGAGTAAAAAATATTGAACACCCTTGTAATCTACACGAGGGGCCCGTTGTATTAGTGGAAGTAAAGGAGGCCGATATAGAAGCTATAATACCTACAAGAAAAGCTATTGAGGGAGGAATCACCGAATTTGAACCGATCGATTGTTCTTTAATTAAATGTAAAGAATATCGGCATTTATGTCATCCACCAGGTTTATTTAAAGGAGACAAAGTTCAAATTGTAAAAGTTTTAGAAAAAATAAATTGTAATAAAGATAAATTGTTTAGCAGAGTTATTTTAAGACGATTGCATGAAAAGAAATAATAGATGTGTCTATTTTAGCTTAGAAAATCTTATTTTTCTTCAACTTTGGTCTCTTTTTCTTCCTTTTCTTCTTTTTCCTCGGGCTTTACAATCTCTTCAATAAATTTTACACTTTTTATGTTAGGAATATACTTGAAAATATCACTTGCAATTCCTCTTTTGGCCACACCGATATCTCTGTAATATAGTGCAATGTCGGGAAATATGATGTTTAAGACATGGTCATCTAAAGATATTGTGACTTTATTGACATCCATGTCGGGGATTCTACGAAGAATCAGTTGCTTAACTTTATCCTCAAGGTCTGTTATTATTTTTCTAATTGCAATTTCATAAACCACAGTTGAACCTGCGAGTGGGTGATTAAAGTCAACTATAACACGACCACTCCCAACACGTAGGACCGTACCTACTCTAAACCCGACTCTTACTTGATCACCTGGTTTTGGGATTATACCTTCTTTTTTAAACTTACGTAAAGGCATGTTCTCAATTTTTGAAAAATCTCTCTCACCAAAGGCCTTTTCAGGAGGAAGCTCTACTTTCTTGGTTTCATTTTCTTTCATCCCAATAAGTAATTCCTCAAAAAACTTAGGATACCAACCCTCACCAATTATGATAAACTTGGGTCCATATTTTTCATTTTCATCAAATATTTTGGACTCCTTTGCAAGGTTTTCGTCTGTTGTTTCAACAACCTTTAGCTCGGAATCTGTTTTTTTCCATAACGTATAATCCACAAGAACAAAATCATTTTGAGAAACTGTCTTTTCTTCTTTTTTCACGGCCTTAGCCTTTTTGGTTGACGCTTTTTTCTTAGTTTTCTTTTCTTTACTGCTCATTTAGGACACCTCTTCACAGATTGGTTACTTTTTCTAAAAATTGTTTTTTAAACTTTTTTATTATAGGGTGTCTTATTGCATTTCAAGCTTAAATGCAGAAAGCTTTATAGTGAAATATCTTGAAATATGCAATAGATATACAGCCGCTCTCTAATAATTAATATCGCATTACATTATTAGTAAATCCATAAAAAATATAAATGGATGATGTAATATTAAAAACACAGGTTAATGCCCGGGTAGCTCAGACTGGGAGAGCGCTCGGCTGAAGACCGAGTTGTCGTGGGTTCAAATCCCACCCCGGGCACTTATAACTTGTTTTTATGCTATATATTTTAAGGAAATAAATTAAACTTTTTAAGAACATAAAGTATGTCTACAGTTAACTTTGCATCAACATACCCAAGATCATTAAGCCAACCGCCCTCCCTTGTTTGAAGTTCTAATAGCAAAGATAAACCTTGTCTTACTAATTTTTCATCAGAAGACCAATTTGTGTCGGCTAAACAATCAAGCATCCAACACAACTTAGAGGGAGATAAAAGATAATTTTTATTTTTCGATATTTTTGATAGAAATAGCACTTCAAGATATTCAATTAATTTTTCTACTAAGGGATCTGTTCTAGGATATCCAAATAAGGATAGTGCTGATAGTGAACACCAAATGTTTTCAGGAGAACTATAGAAAATCTCTTTTTCATGAGTCATCGCTCTTATGTAGTTAATTCCTTTTCGAATACTTTCTTCCTTTTTCTTATCAATTTTTATTCTTGTAAGAGTACGAATTATGTTCCCAGTTAACCAAATCGTGTATTCTCTTCTAAATGATTCATTGCTTTCTCTTAAAATTGGTAAAAATATTGCTTTCTCGTGCCAACTACCATCCTGATTTTGAATATTAATAAGCCATTTTACAGCACTAAGAATTGATGTATCAACAATATTCAACTCCAAGAATAAAGAAATTTTTTTATTCGTCTCATAGACGCTACTGGGAGAACCTATCTTGTCATTAAGAGGCCAGCCACCATCCTTGTTTTGTAATTTTTTAATAGATTCTATACTTACAAGATATTCACTCTTTAGAACTCCTTCTAATAAGTAATATAACCTAAGTTTATCTAGAAGAGTGCCCTCTCTTAATACAAAATTTATTGCATTATAGCGGATTTTCATCTTATTCACAACAAATAACTTGTAAATATAATTAAGATATATAAGATATACATGTTAGATTAAATGTCATATTAAATATTTGCCACAATAACAATATAATGTAAGTAAAAAAGTAGTAAAAATAAGAAATTGTTACGCCGGGCGCAGGACTCGAACCTGCGACCACCGGGTATCTGCTTTTATTAACAGCCCGGCGCTCTACCAGCTGAGCTAGCCCGGCACGGCTATCTCATCAACTGTGTAAAAATTATAATTAGAGTATTTATATTTTTCTTCAAATCAAAACAACTTCATTCACAGTACTTCCGCATTAATTAGGTGAAAAATCCGTATTGGCTGCGAAAAAATTATTTTTTCCGCCGCACTCCTTTTTGTCGGTGA
>JBECUL010000122.1:0-4822 GCA_040225955.1 Candidatus Asgardarchaeum abyssi
CCTTTGAAAAGTACATTGAGGGAAAGGCAGTGGTTGTCAGCAATACTTTTCCGTATAAAGGCGGCAGGTTTTTATCGCCGAAAGCACTTTGAAGTAATCTTGGAAGTACATTACCACTTTCAAGCAATATATTGATAGCTGGCTGCCACTCCTCTGGACGTCTATAGAGGTTCATAATAATACTTGTTTCCGTATTCTCAAAGATATTCATTTCCCTACTTTTCATTAAGAAAAGTTCCATCTCGCGGACATTTCTGAAAATTACAATTAAAAAGACATCCCATCTACCTGTCATAGTGCCCCAGTAAAGAATAGAAACATTATTTTGCTTTGCCCATTTTAAAGCCTCTTGTATGGTTTTTTCAGTGAACTCTTTCATATTTGCTAAAATCAGAGCCATTATCGGAAAACCTATCTTTTGATAGTCTATTACGCAATGAACTCCAGTGATGATACCATTCTTAAGTAATTTCCGAACACGCTTGGCTACCGTTTGGCGGGTTATGTTTAATTCTTTTGCAATTTCTTTATATGGAGTTTGAGCATCTTTCAGTAATCTACTAATAATATGAAGATCTATTTCGTCGAGCTTCATCATTTTATCCACCAAGATTTTATTATTAACTTAATGTTAATGAACCAAAAACTATTAACATATGTTATAATTCTTCTAAATAAAAGTTTTTATCTTGATAAATTAATAGATATAAAATGAACTTGAAGTTAAAATATTATAAGAATTAAATTACTTATGAAAGTAATTTGGATACATACGGTCCGTCACGCTTATAACCAAACCTAAAGTAATACTCCCGTACTCCTATTCCACTTATAACAACAATCTTTTTTGCATCGTATTCCTCAACAGCAATACGCTCAGCATTAGAGAGTAACTTTCTTCCATAACCTCTATGCTGCCACTCAGAAATTCTCTTAGCCGATACGCCTATTGGCAATTGAGGACCATACACATGTAACTCTCTAACTATTGCTGTTGGCATTTTATTAATCTCTGGTCTATGAGCTTTTTCAGAAGGTATTCTCAATCTAAGGAAACCTATTAGAATATCATTTTTAACATCTTCGTAACTTAAAAAGAGCTCAATACCCTCGGAGGCTTCATATTTCGTGACTAAAAATTTAATATTATCTATATCGGGTAGAATCCCTAAATCAAGATATCTATGTCCAACCTCTCTACACCTTATTTCATGACATAATTCATTATACTTCTCTTTTAACTTTTGGAGTGCCAGTTGTCTCATATTCCCAGCTTTTGGACCTGCATCTATCATATATGCTGGTATATCTCTCTGAACTCTTTGAATCCTTATCCATCTGGGTATTATGTGTAACACTTCTGCTATCAGTTCAGCAGCTTGTTCATCGGTATAGGGAGTGTATTTACCATTTTTCCACCACTCATAGAGCTTAGTACCTTTTACAACTACTGTCGGATATATCTTAAGCATGTCTGGTTTAAACCTAGGATCTTCAAATATCGTCTTAAACATATATAAGTCCATTTCGAAATTAGAACCCGGTAGACCAGGCATCATGTGGTAGCATACTTTTAGTCCTGAATCCTTTAGAATTCTTGTTGCCTCGATAACGTCTTGTATCGTATGCCCCCTTTCAACTTTTTCGTATATCCAGTCGTATACTGTTTGTACTCCAAGTTCAACACGTGTAGCACCTAATTTAAGCATCATATCTACATGAGGCTCTTTTGAATAATCAGGCCTCGTCTCAATGGTCATTCCAACATTTCTAATCTTAGCACGCTCATTTTTAAGTTGAGCCTCCTCAAGAGATTTTGAAGGTTCACTATTTAGTGCATCTAAACATCCCTTAACAAACCATTCTTGGTACTCACGCGGCGTAGCAGGAAAAGTACCACCCATTATAATTAATTCCACTTTTGATGGAACATGACCGATTGCAAGAAGTTGCATTATCCTACTTCTTACTTGTCTATATGGGTCATACTGATTCTGAATTCCTCTTAGCGTAGCTGGTTCATAACCTGTATAACTTTGTGGGACATCTCCCAAAACACTTCCTGGGCCACCTGGGCAATACACACATCGCCCATGAGGACATGGAAATGGTTTTGTCATAACTGCAATTACTGTTACTCCAGAAATTGATCTAACTGGTTTCTTAAGCAAAAATGGCCTTAAAATACTTAATTCCTCATCAGTTGCGAGTGATAATATTTCATAGTTGGCGGGAATTTTGCTAAGACGATATTTATGACTTACCTCTTTCTTTACTTTCGTGATTATACTGTGGTCTAACTTATCGTATTTTAGCAATTCCTCGATTATTTCACGACATGCCTTCGCAAATCGGACCTCTGCTTGAGTTAAAGACATATTCTGACACCATGTAACCGTTTATATATCAGTTTGTCTTATATTTTCCAAACAAGTTCTAATGAGTAGAGTATATATGTCTTTCGTGAAAGGGAAAAATATACCAACGAACATGCTCATAAATTTAATTTCGAGCTATATAGCATTAGATAATAAGTTTATTATAGATGCTAAAAGTAAATCTGCAGAAGTCAGAGTTTCTATTTCAAAAGGAGAAGTTATATTATTTATTCACAGAGCAAAGGAAGAACTTTTTCTTAAAATACCTCCTCAAGCGATTTTTCCAAGTATCGATGGATCATGGATAATAACAAATGTAAAACATAGAGGTAAAAGAATTTATTTTGAACTATTTAGTGATAAATATAAAAAGAGAATAGAAGAAGCAATTCAGTTGCCTGTAGAGCTCCAGATGAATATTGATAAATATTTTGAACTTTTAAAGTTGATTAATGAAAAATGGGATGTAGATGTTAGGAAATAATATAAGGACACCAAATTTTTTCAAAACTTGGCAAAGAAGGATAAATAAATTCCATGAGCAGATTTTTAAGAAGATTTTAGTTTTAACAAACCTCGCAACTATATTACTCGATAAAGCAACAATAAATTCTCTTGAAAAGTTCTCGAGGATCGATTTTTTCTTCAGTATACCTTATTTTCTGAAAAAACAGGAAGCATTTAGAAATATAAGAATAAATCATAAAGTAATATCAAGCATTGTAGAAAAAGGGATTGAGAAGGGATTAATTAAGAAAAAAGATGAATTTTTAGAATTAAAAGGGAAAAGTCTTAATTTACACATAAGCAGTGATTTAATTGACTTCAAAAGGACGTATACTATATTTTACAACGCTTACTCAGATCTAATTTTAAAATCTATAATTTACAATATTTGTTCGATTCCATACAATATTCCAAATAATAGTTTCGAGAAAATTTATAATTCTAATTTCTTCTTTGTGGGCTTTTTGGAGCTTATCAGAGCCACCCTATCGAGAGAAAAGGAAACTAAAATATATCTTGAAAACTTGCCAGAGAGATTAGTTTTAGAAATGAAAAAAAGGTTTAACATTACAGAGGATAACTCAAATGCGGATATTGTAATAATTAATAATCTATTTTGGCAAGATAGGCACATAGACCAAAAAATAAGAAATAAAAGATTTATAATTGCACACCCCAGTGAAGATAGCTGGTGGGGTTTTTTCAATAATGTCGGAAATATTGGAGAGTATGTAGAAATAAAAAGTAGAGGGAAATATGTAGGGTTTAATCTTTTCCTAGTGAGAATCTAATACTATCGTCTCCGCACTTTAAAGATTCTTTTTACTTGCAAGCTTACTCTCCTATATGCATATATTATAGGAATCGTAGAGGCTCCAATAATTGCAAAACCCGCAATTACATAAGAATCAGTGAGTATAGTGCTTTGATTATTGTTTGAAATATCAGAGAGGTCCTCTTTTTGAACATTAATGTATCTAAATGCGATACTCCCTTTAAAGATGTTATTGCCATGAAATTCAACAGAAAATGGGATTGAGCCTTCTTCAAGAGCAATAAATGTAAAATGCACATACCCCGTCTCATTAGTTACGCCTATTATTTGTTCGGTTCCACTAACAGGCCAATAAACTAGTAAATAAACATCCACGCCTGATATAGGAGTATCGTCGATATCGTTAATTAGTTGCACTACAATTGTAACATTATTACCCAGCAGTGTTTCGTATGTTAATTTAGAAATTAATAATCTTGTTGGAATTTTTACGATTTTCACTTTTTCTTCAATTGTTTTGTTTTCAAAAACAGATGATTTAAAATGTATAGTGATTTGGTACGTCCCAGGAGATAAATTGGGGAGGGTGATATTTAAATCGCCTTGATAAGCTAAAAGTTCTATGTTTTTAATGATACTTTGGTTTACAAAAATAAGCAAGGACCCATTTACTGGAACTGTTGAATTGACATGAATAGTTAGAATTAATGGAACATTCGGATATGACGTAGAGTTTGATATATCCACCCATATATTCGCAGATATAGGTTTGACAACCACGGATACATTTTTTGATACATACTCTGTCATATTGTACCACTCGAGGGATAATATATATTCTCCAACTTTTGTAAAGGTCCAATTCATGGTAATTGAGATGTGGCCAGATGGAAGTATGTATCTTGAAATGATTTTTCCTTCTGGGGCATAAATGATAGTGAAGTTTGCATTCAAATACAGAACCCTTCTGGATAGAGATATATTAATTTCGATTGTATCGTAAACGTGTATCGGCATATCACCTTTAATTTCTATAATTAAGTCTACTGGTTCATATAGATACGTTTTATCCCAGTACAGAATAAAGGCCTTCTCTATCGATTCGAAACCAGCCAATTGTCCATCAAAAGCTATGTAGATATGATGATACCCGCTCAAATTT
>JBECUL010000123.1:0-454 GCA_040225955.1 Candidatus Asgardarchaeum abyssi
AAAAAGTTTTTTTTTTTTTTTTTTCTGAAGACCTTTCTTACCGTAAATCTCCAGTACTGCTTGATAAGCCATTAAAGGTGTTGCTAAATCAGAGTAATACAGAGCACAACAATGATCAGATTTTGGAATTTGATAACACCTATCGCCGCCTATTAAAAAGCAAGGATCTATACCTTCTCTCCATCGTTCTGAATGATTAAAATACTTACAGCGCCGTTCTTGTAAAATATTACCCCCAAGGGTAGCCATGTTCCGTATTTGGGGCGAAGCAACTCGGATAGCAGCACTTACCAATGCCGGAAATGTTTTTTTCAGAAACTTATTTTCTGCAAGGAAGGCAAGGCTTACCATAGAACCAATACTAATTTCATTTTCTCCAAACTCAATCTCTTTTAGCGACTTAAGCTGACGTAAGCTTACACAAATTTTTGGAGATTTTAAGCCATAGTTCATT
>JBECUL010000123.1:464-4749 GCA_040225955.1 Candidatus Asgardarchaeum abyssi
TTCATTAACGGTAAGATATCCGTACCACCAGCGTAGATAATGGCACTACTGTTATTATTTAGAATAGTAACAGCTTCATTTAAATCGGTGGGCTCTACCCATTTTATTATTGACATTTTTTTACCTCTAAAAAACTTTTATGAATAAAAAAAATATAATATTTTAAAATTAACTCTTAAAACGCATTTTTAAATTTAAATCATGGCAAGATCTCTTAAAACTTTATCTTTTTTAACTGGCTCAATTATCATATCTTCCTCTAATATTTTAACCTTACAAGCTAAGCCGACTTTGCCATTTATTCTCACACTGCAAATTGCACAACAACCAGTTTCACAGGAATAACGATATGCAAGGCTAGAATCGCAGTTTTCCCTAATATAATGTAAGGCTGCAAGAATTGTTTTATCTTTATCATAAGGAACATTAAACTCATCATAATAAGGTTTCTGATCAACGCTTGGATTAAAACGAAAAACTTTAATTTTTACGGTTTTGGTTTTTGTATTCACCATTGACTTCCTCCGGTTTAAAAATAGTAAATTCAACAGGCTTTTTATTAAACTGCATGCCCTCTGCTTTACGGGAAATAATAATATTTTGTAGCCATTTTTGATCATTTTTTTCAGGGTAATCTTCACGGTAATGAGCTCCCCGACTTTCTGTGCGCATTAATGCTGCACGGGTAATCATTTCCGCAACATCAAATATTAATTCTAATTCTAAAGCTGTTTTTAGTTCTAAATTAAAACTTTTCGATTTACTATTTAAGGCAATATTCTGATATTCTTGGCGTAAGCATTCTATCTCGCTTAAAACTAAGCTTAAGCTCTGGGCACTTCGGATGATAAAAGCTCCCTGCCACATAGCATGTTGAAGTTTTTTTAGAATACCATAGACATTAGAACCTTTAGTCCGCTCAAATAATCTTTCAATCTTTTCAATCTCATTATTAACTTGCTCAATATTAATTTCAACACTGCCTTTCAAACCCCTTACATATTCTGCTGCAAATTTACCAGCACGTTTGCCAAAAACACTCATTTCTGGGAGGGCGCTTCCGCCAAGTCTGTTAGCACCATGGACACCACCTGCTACTTCACCACAGGCATATAGACCCTCAACATTAGTAGCAGTTTCTTCGTTTATCACTATACCTCCCATAAAAAAGTGTACAGCTGGAGTTACTTCGAAAGGTTCCTTGCGAATATCTATCCCTCCCTTTAAAAGATCTACACCGCCGAAATTGAACCCGGGATAATATCTATCAATAAAGGCATTTATTACCTTATCGGGAAGGTAGGAAACATCCATATAAATACCTCCATGTTCAGTACCCCGTCCTTCTTTTACTTCAGTGTAGATACCTCTCGCAACTATATCCCGAGTTGACTTATCCCCTCTTACAGGATCATATCTATACATAAAGCGTTCTCCATAAAAGTTAATAAGTTGAGCGTTTAATTCATAACGTAAGCGGGTAGGTCCTTGCTGCCCAAAAAGATTTTTAGGGGAAATCATTACTGTGGGAAAAAACTGTACAAATTCCATATCTCTTAACTTAGCTCCCGCACGATATGCCATAGCTAGTCCATCACCCGTAGCTTCCCTGGCAGCACAGTTGTTTTCATAAACTCGCATACCACCACCTGTAGCCAAAATAGTCGCTTTGGCCTTTATCACCAGGACCTCTGTTTTTTGCAAATCAATAGCCAAAACACCAACAGCACGACCATTATTAATAAGAATAGAAAACACCAGGGTATCTTCAAGGATTTTAATTTTACGTTTACTTGCTTCTTTGCGCAAAGCCCTAACCATTTTCCTCCCTGTTGTTCCAATAGGCTCTGTAAGACAACCCCGTGGATAAGTATGGCCAGGCATTTGAAACTGTACATATTTATCTTGCTTCTTTGCAAAATTAGTACCATATTTATCATAATCAAGTACTGCCTGACATGCTCCTTCAGTAAAAATCTTTGCTAACTTTTGATCATTAATGAAACTTCCACCTTTTATAGTGTCTTTCAATAAAATTTCCGGACTATCTTTTTCATTAAAAGGCGCAGTACAAGTAGCTACTGCCATTAGCGTAACGCCACTTCTGGCCATTTTACTTTTCGTAATTACTAAAACATCAATGCTTTGGTCCTGAACTTCAAATGCCACTCGCGCTCCTGCCGCTTCGCTACCCACAACAACTATATCCGTTTCTATTATTTTATAGGACATTTTTGCAGACAAAATTACATACCTCCCTTGAAAAACAATTATTTCTTAATTCCTTTTAGTTGACCTTACTCTATACTTAATAAATGTATTTACATTTATACTTCTTCTAAAAGGCGCCCAAAACCTTTAATTTTCCCCTTATAATTTACTAACTTAAACAACCCCCATAATGTAGCCTGGTTACTAGTAATTACAGGTTTCTTAAGTTTCTTTTCGAGACGGTCTACTACTTCTAAACCGCGAAAATCCGTACAACTAATAAAAAAACCATCCACTTCTTTACTGTCCATACTTACCACCATCTCATAGATTGTATCTGCTGTTTGAGCATGTAAGATTTCAGCATCGGTAATTTGTAGCCCCTTTATAACTGGAACATTAAAGCCATTATCTTCTAAAAATTTCTTTTCCATTTCATTAACACGGTCAATATAAGGAGTTGCTACAGCCACAGATTTTATATTTAAAGCTTTTAAAGCACGTATCATAACAGAAGAAGTAGTTACTGCCGGACAGCCAACTAATTGTTCAATTTTTTCTGTAATTTGTTTATCCCATTTTAATCCTTTAATAAAACTTCCACTGGTACATGCATACGCAACTGCCTTTGGAACTACAGAAGCTATTAAACGACAAGCATAATCTAAGTCATTTTCCATCTGTATTAAAGCTTCCGGTGTAGTCTCAGTTAGCAAAACCCGAGTTGCGTGAAAGGTAAAATCTTTGGGTGCTATTCTATTTAATTCCGGTTCTATAAAAACATTTACCGAAGGTAAAATTAGACCAATCCGTATCCTTTTAGAAGGTACTATCATTTTATTTTAATCTCCTTTCTTATTTTTTGTCCATACTTTTCGATACTCTTTTGTAAAAATACTTTCTCTGACTTTATGAGTAACAATACTACGCAACATTTCTATGATATATGCATTTATATCTTCTGATTCACCATCAACATAAGGACGGAACATACCTGATACTGGATCAATTTGCCCCCCCCTGACTGATTCTCGAAGCATTAAACGTTCTGTATTTGAGTCGTGTAATATATCTAATTCTCCTAATAAGGCTGCCAAACAGGCTACAACCCCATATGCACCCCAGTTAGAAATATTGCAAATTATACCTAAATCTGGCTCAGAAGAAGCAGCAATCCCACCTCCACAACCACATAAACAATGACTTCCATTAGGAACCATCTCTTTTACCTGATCCTCTATATAACCCATACCCATTTCATTTCCTAGGTCTCCAATGCCAATTGTAAGTATACCGCGATTATGGGCTTCTTCAAAAATATAATCAACCTTTGCTGTATAACGTGAAATATCAAAACCAGCACCACTATGATGTATTCGTTTTTCATTCCATCCTGGTCGTTCTATAGCAATCACTGCAGAGGGCTTTAAAGTATCTAAAATTTCTACTGCTCGACTTTTAGCCTTTTTATGTTCTATGGGAAATCCCTCCACTACTACTTGACGGCCCCGTCCTGTATTATTATAATTCGCCCAGTTTACTGTATGTAAACCGATGCCCGTAAAGCTATGAGCTACCGCGTCTCGTAGCATTTCTTCAGTAAAAACAAAAGAAACGGCACCAAATGCAAGGTCTAAAGCCCTAGCTAATGCTGCAGCTCCTGATGGTCCGTCAGTCTCCGCCTTCTGGAAGTGAGGAATAACGAACCCTGTGAGGAAGATAACATGGCCCCCTGGTTTTACTCGCTCTTTTATTTTTTGCGCTGCTTTTAAGGTAAGAGGCATACCAGCCTTTTTACGAGCAGCATTATATAAATCTATCAAAGGCAACCCTTTTAAAATTGTCCAGTTAGACATCGGTACGGTTATTAGTCTGTCTACTGCTTCACCAATGGTTTTTAACTTTACTATTGACATTACAAACATCTCCTTTCATCTGGTTTTAATATTGATACTTAGTTCTATTATAAAAAAACAGAATACTAACAGAAATGCCCGTGAGGTAATGAATCTTATCTTTTCCCTTACTCTTTCTATTGACCTGGGATGGATTCTTACCCGTATCTCTTCCTGTT
>JBECUL010000124.1:0-4746 GCA_040225955.1 Candidatus Asgardarchaeum abyssi
TGATCAAAAACGAGTGTGGTGCAGAAGTTCGAGGTGTAACATTTCCAGAACCAGAGCAACCTCCTAGCGGGAGTAAGTGTATAGTTTGTGGTAATAATGCCAAATATTTAGCTTGGGTTGCAAAATCCTATTGATTTTCTAATTTCTCTTTTTGTTTCTTTAGCTCATTAAGAATATTCTCTGCCTCTTCCAAGCTAACTTCTATGTATATAACTCCTTCATATCCGCAATTTAAACACTTATATGATTCATGTATTAACCAACCACTTATTGATGAGGCTGGCTTAAGCTTTGGGCTCAAGCAGATAGGACATAACTTGATTGTTTTGCCTTTTCTTCTTTTAATTTTTGATAATGCATCAAATACCAATTTTAGCACCTACTTTTCTCTAAGCACTATAAATTCTGCTATTTGGATTAATAAACTCTTATATTCATTATTGTTGTCAATGTTCTTTAATGCGTTAATAGCTTTGTTTTTTAATTCAATGCATCTCTTTTCGGCATATTTTATTGAGTTATATTTTTTCATAAGGTTTATTACCTCTTGGACCTCATTATCTGTAGTTTCTTCTCTTGGTTTATTTAAGATTTCAATAACACGAGCCTTTTCATCCGATGTACACTTACTAAGCAAATCAATTACGAGTAAGCTTCTTTTTCCTTCTTTTATATCATTGCCTATAGCCCCTCTTCCCTTTCCCTCTGTAAGGTCTATGATATCATCTCTTATTTGAAAGGCTGGGCCAATATATTTACCATACAACTCAAGAGCTTTTAATACTCTCTCATTTGATTCCTTTGCTATGATAGCTCCTCCTAATAGTGCTGCAGATAAAAGGACTCCTGTTTTCTTCTGTATCATCCTCATATATTCTTCCTCTGTTACATAATCTTTCCTACGGAAGATCATATCGAGTGCTTGTCCCTCAAAAATCTCTAACGTAGTATTTATAATTAGACTTAAAAGTTTGATTTTCTCATTTATAGTATATTCTTCACAGTCAAGAAGATGTTTGATAGCGAAAGAAAACATACCATCTCCTATGTTGATACCATTATCTAATCCATATTTAACCCAAACCGCTGGCATACTGCGCCTTACAGTATCTCCATCCTCGATATCATCATGAACTAATGTGAAATTATGAATAATTTCTATGACCGCAGCGTATGGTAAGGCCCTCCTTATATCTCCTCCAGATAATTCACAAGCTATGAAGGTTAGAATAGGTCTGAGTCTTTTCCCACCTACAAAAATAGCGTACTTCATTGCATCATAAAAATTAGGTATTTCTGTCTGTTCAGGGAATAATCCTCTCATGTAATCCTCAATGAGCTTTACTTTATTAGTTATATAAGAATTTAAGCTAATCATAAAAGCTTACCCTCCTTAAATATTTTCTTATAGGTTGTATAAAACATGTCAATAATATGCTGATATCCTTTTTTCCTAATATATCTTCTTAGGCCTTTAACCATACCTGACCCGTATTGTGCTGCAATTTTAGGTCGCCAAGCAATTTCCTTAGGCACACCCAACCATTCTGCGTATTTTCTAAAAATAACCTTCTTTTCACTCTCAGAAACTTTATATTTAGGATGTATTTTCATTGAAAAGTCAACTAAGTCCTTATCCAGATATGGGAATACTCCCACAACACCACTATGAAATGCAATTGTATCATCCCTATATAGGTCTCTTATCCAAATATTTCTTAAACCGTAAATTGTTGCTTCATGTACAAAGTCCAATCCTATACTTCTTAGTTCTAAATACTTCTGATAACCTGCAAAAATTTCTTCTGATCCAGTGCCAGAAAAGACAATATCAAACCCTTTATTTTTCGCTAACGTGTTTGCTAAATAGAATGTTGTTGCAACAGAGATTCTTATTGGATTAAATTCTTCAGTTGCAAAAATAGCGTTAGGAATGGCTAAATTCAAATCCTCATCGGTTATGATTTTATGATAAAGCTTTAGATTTATTTTCTCCGCTGCTTTCAAACTAAATTCCAAATCTTTAGCTCCCTCAAAACCAACTGATATCCCATACACTTGGGGAGCTACTTTTTTAAGAAGAATAGCCATTGCTGTTGAATCCACACCACCGCTAAATAAAACAGTAACTTTTCCATTTGGAGGTATTCTCTTTTTTATTGCATTTATCATAAATTCGTGCATACTTTCAATGATTTCTTCTTCACTTTTATATTCATTATAAAACTTATAATTAACTTCAGAGATTTCTTTAATAAATTTCATTTTATCATTATCTACAATAATAGCATCTCGTGGAATTAAGGGTGATACATTACTGCTTTGCACAAACTTATACAACACCTTTCTTTCAGAAGATAATATAAGATGCCCATCTTTGAAAGAAAACCAAAGTGGTTTTACACCCAATTTATCTCTCTTTATTATAAACTTTCTTTTATCAACAATTATGACTGAAAAGTTTGAATCAAGAGAATCCATTTCTGTTAGTAAATCAGAGAATCTATTCGTTTGCGAAAAAATCTCATGTATCTTTTCCTCAAACGCCGGCGCGTACTTTAATCCATCCTTAGTAAAGAATAAAGAGTCACTAACTAAGTTATTAAATTTAGAGACGCCAATTTCATCTTTCGAATAAAAGCCTATAAGCACATAGCTACCTTTTATATTTTTCATATCTCTAATTAACTCTTCCTTTTCCTCAACTCTGTAAAATCCTATGTTATTATCAGCTACAACCTTAATGTAGGATACATTCTTCTTATATATCCAAAGCCTAATTGCATAAGCAATTTTTTTTCGAAAACTATTTTTTACTCCATTTACAGGACTTATTAATCCCAGTATTCTACCCATTTTTAACACCACATTACTGAATTAACATGTAAGCAATTATATTTATTAATATGTGTATGAATTGATAGGTATGAGGAGTCGGAGATGACAATAATTGCTGGTGTGGACTTGGCGGGGATTGAAAAAAACCGAACAGGACTTGCAAAAATAAGAATTATAGATAGCGATACATCTAATATTATTGCCTCCCTTGTCTATAAGAAGGCATTTACTAACTCTGATATTCTAAGTTTCTGTTCTGATGCAAGTATAGTGGCTATAGATTCTCCACTAACTTTACCACTCAATGAAAATGATATGGCACGAGAGTTAGATAAAGAAATGACAAAGCGAGGTTTCCGAGTTTTCCCAGCTTTATTTAGTGGCATGAAAAAATTAACATTTCGCGCTATTGAACTTAAGGAACATCTACTATCAAAAGGGAAAAAAGTTATCGAAGTCCATCCTAAATCAACCTTAAAAAAGTTGGGTATTACCCACAGTGAAATACTCAGATATCTAAAAATACACCCACAAAATAGAATCTCTAAAGATGAGATGGATGCCATAGTTTGCGCACTAACAGGGCTTGCTTATTTTTTAGGGGAAGTGGAAACGATAGAAGCTGAAGATGGGATTTTGTATCTTCCATCAAGTTCTTTTATTGAAGTCATTCCAATGCTCCAAATCGTTAACTACTAAGAATATCAACAAATTTGCTATTTTTCATAACTACAACCAATACTTCACCCACTTCAGAATATTTAGTAATTTCATCAATTATTTTTTCAAGAATATTTTCTCCCCTAGTAAAGGTAGCTCCAGAAGCTTTTACATGCCCCCCTCCACCAAATTTTTCAGCTATTTTTCTAACATTGAAGTTAAATTGCGAATGCACCCTAAATGAGATTCTTACTTTCTTCTCATCATAAGGAGAATCATATACTAATGCTACCACTTTAGCTTTATTTCTTGTAAATAATTCATATGCTAAATCCTTTGCAACAAAGTAAGGTAAAACGTTTCTCTCGTCAACAATTACAAAATCACTCGGCTGCAAGTTTTCTGCAACCTTACAAACAAAATCTTTGTATTTTTCATAAGATTGCAATACTTCTTCCCACTTAGCTTTTAGTTTTTCATCCTCAAGAAATTTCTTTCCTTTGAGCGAAAGAACCTTAGCTAGGTATCTCAAAAAATCAATGTCATGTTGAGACGCTTTTATAAGTTTATCAAGGATTATTGTTTCATCAGTATATCCTCCCGTATCTGCAATATTTGCCATCTCTACAAGTTCTCTTGCTATCGGATCATCCTCAAGTTTGAGATACTTGATAAGTACGGATGCTGCAGAAGGGGCATCAGGGACTACCATATCTTTTTCTGTTAGTCTACCTGTTTTTTTAAGATTTTCAAAATTAGATTCATGGTGGTCTATGTTTACTAATGCCTTAGGAGATTTAGGTAGATCAACTACAATATCGTATTCAATAAGTGATTGTTTTATACTATCTATCGTATGAAAGTCTATAATTGCGTCTGGGAATTTTCTTAAAATAAGGGCGGCGGATATTATTCCATCGCAATCTGATATGTGTGTTGCAGTGTGCATAAATTCTCACCTTACCTACTTAAAAATAATCCTAATATATTTAAACTCTGTTCTATTATTTATTTCTGGTTATTAGAATGGAAGGAACATATATACTAATTATAAAGTTAAATGGAACCATTAAGGTAAATCACAAGGGTAAGTTATATACACTCCCTAGTGGAATTTATTTGTATGTAGGATCCGCTTTAGGATCTCCTAAGGCATTTGAACATAGAATCCTTAGAAAAAAAAAAAAAAATAAGAAAGTTCATTGGCACATTGATAAAATAACATCCAGTGCGTTATCCATCATTCAT
>JBECUL010000125.1:0-4729 GCA_040225955.1 Candidatus Asgardarchaeum abyssi
CTCTAATTAGCATAGAAATCCACCCATAGTGTTTTTCAAAATATCTGGTTGCATTCTTATAGAAAAAATCTGCATACAAATCCAATTGAAAATTAATTTCATCTAATAGCCTACTGCTAATTTCTCTTTCTAAAAGTTGAGTATCTAAATTTAACTTATTAAAAAACATATCTCTATTTATCTCTTTACTTAAGTATTTACAGGCAAATATTTTAGAGAAAATTATTATGATGACAGGTCTCTTTTTTTGTCCAGCAAGTAGAATCTTTAAAGTAGCATATAATAATGGTTGAACATCAAATGGGTCTTCTTGAGGATCAATAAATACTACAATACCATCATAGTCATCAGGCTTTATAAGTTCAAGAATCTGGCCAGCACGATTTCTAATCCCAGTATCACTTGAATTAATTGCCCTTTCCAGTACTTGCATAAACTGATTTCTAAGGTCCTTTATGTTTTTAATTTTTTCATGACTTCTCTCCCTATCTTTTTCTACTTGATCTAAAAAATCCTTTAACCTCCTCAATGCCTCTCCAGATGGATCAGGTATATCTAATTTTATATCTATAGTTTTTCGTTTTCTGTATATTGGCACTCTTAATGTTACATGATGTCTGTCAAGTTGTGGTCTATCTGGAAGAGTTCTTTCAGTTCCTCTTCCTTCAAACCAAAAATTTTTGATATAATTTAATATACTAAATATGCTAGTCCTACCCATGATGTCGATCTCTATAATTTTAAAATCTCTTAGTATTTCTAAATCTATAGGAACATTTGGTTCCATTATTAAGAATCTAGAGGAGTCAGCTACCAATCCAGCAAGTAAGAGAGCATATGTTGTTTTACCTGACCTTGGTAATCCTACAAATCCTATTTTCATAAAGATCACCAAATAAATTTTTTAACATATTCTTTCTTTAATTTATCTTCAATGTTTGAGATTAAACGTGTAAGTATGGTAATTCCACCATACATTATATTATTATTAATAATAAATGGGTGAACACCTAACCAGATTGTATTTTTACTATCATCAAATATATGTTTTATAGAGATAAAAACACCAGAATGTTTTTTGATGAGTGTTTTTTCTAAATTTACTATTTCTTTTTCATAATCTCTAATTGACGAAAAGATATCCGCCTTTTCAGAAATTTCATTTGTCATATATAATATACCCGTTGCAACTCTTATTCTTTTAGATTTAATAAATCTTTTAGCTTTAATTGGTGAAACTTTAATTACTTTTACTAAGTCAATCACACCACCTATATCGCTTATAACAGTAGCTCTCGGAATAAAGTATACTACTCCATTATATTCTATAAATGGTGCAACATAATGGAAAAAATAATCAGCCACTTCACTTTCATCAAATTTTTGTTTTATCTCTTGCTCAAGATAACTCTTAAAGTCCATCTTTTCCTTTTTTGCTTTAACTAACTTTTTATATTCTTTTTCTTTAGCGGATAGAAATCCAAGAATATCAGCGATTTTCTCAAACAGTTTATGTGGAAAAATTCTGAATTCGATAAGGTTCTCATTAAACCAAAGTTTTACTTTTTTCTCAGAATCGCTACTAAGGGATATTTCATTATCATTTAAGTCTACTACTTTCATTTTGACGTTAAATTTCTCAAATGCTGCAATAGAATCATTTAGCTCGATTATTGTAACTTCCTTGTTCAATGTTTTTTCAATTCCTTTAAAATACTCTATTGCTGGGTCTCGGCCTATGTTATTTGGTGGAACTAGTTCCCTTACACTAAGAACTGCAACTCTATAAATCTCCATACATCGTTCTCCCTCAAATTAATAAAAGGTAAGTACACTGTTAATATTTCCGAGTATTCTATTTTAGATTTCTTCAGATATTTATTTTTTAAGGTTGTTATGAATGATATTAAATATAAAATTAGTGCTAATGAACAGGAAAATTTATTTTTCTCCGAACATGCAAATCCTTAACGCTTATATAAATTTTGAATATCAAATTTTATTTGCATAACTCATACAATTAAGTTTAAATTCTATTAGTTCTAATAATATTTTTAAGGCGATTTTCATGTCATATTACGAGAAGATTTTACAGTTAAAAAGAGAGGGAGAATATTATTTACAAAATGGCGATTATAACAAGGCCAAGATTAAGCTATCTGAGGCTTTAAAATATTTGAAAATACTTTATGCTAAAAGCGATAAACCCTTGAAAAAACTTTGGAAAGAGAGAATAAACGAGATTGAAAAAATAATTACAAAAATCGATCAAATGCAATCACGCTCTGAAGAAGAAAAAGAACATAAAATAAAGAAAGTTTTAATTGGAAAAGGTTTTTCCTATATCCTGAAAGAGATAGAAAAGGCGGAGAGTATTATCAGAATATGTACTCCTTGGTTTTCATTAAGAGTTGCTGAAAAAATCATAAAAGCTGTTTTAGCTAATGAAGTACCCACATATATTTTGGTTAAACCCATTTCTCCCGACTTCAATCCGAATCAAACAGCTGCCTATTATTTTCTTATTGAAAACGCAAAACGTTATGATTCAATAATCTTTTTAAGAGGCGTGCCTAATTTACACGCAAAAATGTTAATCATAGATCAACGATTATATATCTCTGGATCATTTAACTTGACTACAAGTGGATTAAGAGAAAACATAGAACTAATTAATATAAGTAGTGATCCCGAGGAAATAGAAGAAGCAATAAGAGAATTCGACAACTTATGGTATAATTACTCAATTCCGCTTTTTTAATCATTAATTACTTTCTGTTTCTTTTTCCTTAGGTTGTATAATGCTTGGAAAATACCAAACTTGCTTTCCATGAAATGTAGCCTTTACCGCAATACCTCTATTCTCAAGTGATTCTAGAAGTGATAATATCGTTTCAACATTCCATCCAGTCTTTAACGATATTTCTTCCAAAGTTAATTGACCACTGTTATTATACGCAAGCTTTATGATCTCCTTCTCCTGATCAGAGAATTCTCTAACACCAAGAAAATCATAGATATTCTCATAAACTTTTTTAATCAGACCTTGCTTTTCGAGATACTCAAATGCCTTCTGGATTATTGGTATGGGTAACTTTGATACAGCGATTGCTTTGTTTATCGAGAGCAGGCCTGCAGTCTTTTCAGCCATTGATATTAATTCTTTCTGAGCTTGCTCTATCAATGCAAACTCTTTTAAGAAACCTTTCATTGACAAATAGTCATAAACATCCGAAGCTAACTCTGGAGTTAACTTATAATGAGTAAGTATATCTGATGGTGTTAACGGCCTGCCCATATCTCTAGACACATGTATTACATCGTTTGCAATCTCCACCTTCAGCTTATAAGAACTCACATATAAACGACCTAATATTTTCAGCATTAAAAAAAACAAAGCAACATCTACAACACTAATAAATAACAACTTAAATATGAAATCTAAACGCAATAAATAATACATCACTACATCACTTACTATCAAAACTAGGGAAACAGTCAGTATTACGAAGAGGATAAAATGATAATACATAAATTTCATTACCTTTATTTTAAAGGGAATAGGATAATCCTCCAATTTCATAGTATAACCCCTTAGGATACTATTTTCATCATTCATGTATATAGAATTTACGTTTTAATAATCGCATCCGAGAGTAGATAATATACAGCATTTTAGCATTTAAGAGCTAAGAGATTATACGATAATCCATATGAGCAAACAATCTTCTGATGCCACCCAATAATGCTTCTATTACCTCTGTTCCGAAAATTAAAATCCTTAAACCTGCAAGATACCTAGCATTACATTCTTGACTTACAACAATGCTAGGAAGATTTTTGCATCAGCAAATCTCCTCATCACAATTATTAAAATCCTTAGTCATCCTCTCACTTCAGCATTTACAAGAACTTTTACAGAGAAATTTCTAACCCATCATTACCTTCTCCTTAAAGCATAATATTTCACTCTAAAAATTACTAACATGCTTCACATCATCTGTAGAATACCAAATGCCTAAATTATAGCACTACCTTTTTCTAATCTTAATAACTTCTCGCGTAGTTGCTCTGTAGCAGAGCATCCCCTTAAAAAAAAAAAAAAAAATTGTGTAGAGACACTGCAGATACCTTTAAATATTCTTTTCAAGAATTATACTTGTAATAATACATTTTTTCATTTTTCTTTGGTACCTTCTTGAGCTACATCAGAATCCCCGACTATAAACTAATCGAGCTGATAGGCGTTGGTGGGTTCTCCGAGGTATGGCTAGCCGAAAAGGATGGGATAAGGTACGCTGTTAAAATTCCAAAAATTGATGTTCGAAAAACTCTAACTAAAAGCGATATTGACATTTTCATTGGCGAAGCTGACTTGTGGAAAAGGCTAAAGCATAAAAATATTGTGAGGGTATTTGATTTCGGAACTAAGCCTTACCCATATATTGTAATGGAATACTGTAGCACTAATTTAAGAGAAAAGATGAAAGAGCTCAGTTTAGATGAAATCATCAACATTGCAATAAAAATCGCAGTAGCTCTTGAATATGCACATTACCGCGGCATAGTGCACCGTGATATAAAACCCGAAAACATTCTTATATGCAATGGAGAGCCAAAATTAAGCGACTGGGGTATCGCTAAAGTTCTTCTTCGGGTGAGAAAGGGTCTGGAAAGAGTATGGCAGTTAGAGCTCTAGCAGATTTACTTCCAGAAATTGAAGTTGTCA
>JBECUL010000126.1:0-4562 GCA_040225955.1 Candidatus Asgardarchaeum abyssi
TGGGTTTGAAAACCAAACTTGTGGTGGTGTTGTATCTATAATTAATGTATAATTGTATATTGCTATGTTACCAGCAGCATCTTGGATCTTGAGAGAAGCCGTATATTGTCCGTCATATTGGAATTGATAGACGGCAGTACCGTAATTTCCAACTGTAGTATTTACTAACTTATTCTCAATATAAAGTTCAACAGTTATCGGATATTGTTCACCAGTAATATTCCAGTATATTATTAAACGTTTACTATCAAAGTACATTTGCGAGAGATTTGTACTAATATTAGCACTAATTACAGTGTCTATAGTTACTGTTATTATTAACTCAGCTTTATTATGCGCTTTGTCAAATGCAATAATTCTTACTAGATATGTTCCATCAAACCCAAACTGTATAGTCATAATAAATTTATTATCTGATGTATTCAAAAGTAATGTGCTATTAACATACACAAGTGAATAAGAATACTCAAAGTTATCTTGAATGATCGCTGAGATATTTATCGTTTTAACATTAGTTATAATTTCTGATGGTGTAGTTGTTAAAATACTCGGTGCTTGTAAGTCAAGTGTAAATAGCCACGTTAAGCTGGATTTTCGATTTAGCGTATCTTTAAATACTATAGTTATATTATAGTTGCCTTGAGAAGTTAAGTTAAGCTGATAATTGTTTTGAGTAACATCAATATTCTGAGGTGTGCCGTTTATATACTATACAATTTCACTTAGCGTTGGGTCTATTACTGCCCACGAGATTGTATAGTTGGATACATTAATATAAGATGATATGGGCATGGTCCACCAAGCTTGCGGGCTATTAGCATCAATTGTCACGTTTAGAAATATTATTTGTGAATTACCCGCCTTATCAAATACTTTTATTTTTAGAATATATTTTCCATCTTTAGGTATACTTATGCCTATATTAACATCTGTAGATGTTGTGTATACATCACTTATAATTGTATCGTTTTCATAACTTATTGTAACACGGTATATTCCTGCTAAACGGTCATGCAATGATAAAGATACATTGAAATTATTTATACTAAGTAAAGTATTATTTTGGGGACTATTAAGAGTGATACTTGGGCTTTCTAAATCAACATATATAATTATGCTATCTACAGCGGTATTATCAACAGCATCATAAACAATAACGCTCACATTGATAATCGCTGAGCTTGAATAATTTACCAGTATGGTTGACGTTAGATTAGTTCCACTATACATTCTTGCTATGAGACTACCATTTAAGAGTATATCAGCTTTAGAAATAAATGTTAAACTATCTTGAGCTGTCCATGAAACTTGAATTGCTGTCTTATTAATGTAATACGGGCTATCTGACGGAGTTGTTATTTCAATTATTGGTGGGGATGTGTCATAATAGACAGTATATACATGTTTTACTATGTTGCCTACTTTATCAGATGCCATAAACGTTACATTATATACACCTTCCATGGTAAATGTATAAGTATAAGTATCGTTTGAGTTGGATGTAGAATATACAAGATTCCCATCTACAATAATTGACACGTTTTCAACACCAGTTTGCAGATCAGAGACATTCCATGTAATCCTAAAAGCACCACTAGCCGAGTAAAATACATTTTCTGATGGACGTATATAATTTATAATAGGGCTATCAGCATCGACAAATATGATCACGTGAGTTTCATTTTTATTTCCTGCTAGGTCATATGTTATAGCTGTAATATTGTAGTAACCATTTTCAGTTATGCTTAACGTTGTTATGTTATCGGCACCATATAGCGTTGTGACATGAGTTCCATTCACAAGTATTATTGTATGATCAATACCATAATTATCAGAGATATTTAGCTCAACTGTAAATACTTTTGATCTATTATCAAGATTTTGAGGATCTACTATTTCCAGTAAGGGTGCTGTCTTATCTACATAAATTATCATGGTTTTTGAATTATTATTACCTAAGGTATCATAGCCAACAATAGTTAGGTTATGAATTCCTTCAGAAACGTTTAGCAAGAAACTGTTAGAAGTCGTTGTATGATTTAGAGTGCTGTTTAAGTAAGCTTCAAACTTATCAATATCACTTAAGTCATAATAAGTCCATGTTATATTAATTGTGGTATTGGTTGTGTAAAAAATCTCCTCAGTAGTAGGTAAAACAAATTCTATTTCTGGACCCATCGTATCGATCTTTATTGTAATATTTTTCCAGTTATAGTTTCCCGCATAATCTTGAGCTTGTATGGCTATCGTGTAGTTTCCGTCACTAGGGGCTGCTAAGCTTAAAGTTGCTGAGAATGAGTCATCATTAATATTAGTAGTACTGTTTACAAGTGAGCCATTAAGGTAAATAAGATACTTCCTAATAAGTGACAACGTATCATTTAATGAGAATGATAATGAGATATTTCGACTCATATAAGCCTGTCCATTCACCGGATTAGTTATGTTTATTGTTGGCGCAGCTTTATCATATATAATCCACACGTTACATTTCAAAGCAATAAGTCCACCGTCTATAGTGGTAATAACAATAGTCACATTATAAGTTCCTTGTGCAGTAAAGTTATATCCTGTTGAAAATGATAATCCATAACTTTGGTTTGCAGAGAATATCAAAGTATCATTTACATACATGCTTGTCTTGAATCCTAAAAGATTCTCAACAGTCCAGTTAATATATATGTGATCTTCATTTGTGGCAAAAGCGTTACCAGAATTAACATCTGGAGAAAGAATTTTCAATTTTGGAATTTCTAGTTCTTTAGATATTATTCCAAATGGCATTATGATCCATTGAGAATTATTATATATCTCCAAGAATTTTGTATTAATGATTGGTAATTTATAAGAAAGTATAGGCTCATTGTACTCAAACGTTGAGATTACATTGCCATCGGTAGAATTTATATAATGCAAAACACCTCCTGAGGAAACTATGAGCTTATTATTTTGTCTATCATAAATAACTGAAGATTGAAGATCGTACATTGCGTACCAATTTACTTTGAACCCCCAATCCTGGTAACGATCACCATCTTGGTCTAACCAGAAAATAATTGTATTATAGTTCTTGTATAAAATTGTCCAATCGCTATAACCAGTTAATGTTGTATAAGGTCCACCAGATCCGTCAAGAATTATTAATTTATCACCATAATCATAATTGAAATCATATGTTATATTTATTGCATAATAATTATAGAAATACTGAGGAACTATCTTCCAGAAATCATCATAGTTATAATATGGATGTGGTGATTCAATATATGGGTTAATTTTTTCAAAGGAGTCTTTCACCGAACAATTCCAAATTAGAGAACCTGTCGACGAGTATAGTAATGTTTCATTTTCAGTTACAATCACTATTTCTTCTTTTTCATCATTATCAATATCTACATGGTCTACAGCCTTTATTGATCTCGACATAATAGAAGAGCTCCAAATATAACTACCATAGATATTATATACGTATACGTAATTGTCAAAAGCAACTAGAATGTACTTATTAGTACCTGGTGTATATGTAAAGAAAAATCCGTCGACTGTAGCTCCTGTGTATGACCACATAAGAAGTCCTTCTTCTGTTATTAGTGAGAAGCCAAATGTTCCGCCAACAAGTATTCTAACCGATCCATCTGTTAATTTTTGAGCATCAACGTACCTAGTGCCAGATACTATATGCGAATTTATATAAGACATATTACTGGCATTATAGATATAAGCTCCTGAATCTGCAGCCAATATGACTTCTTTATTGCTAGAGCCTGTTACGTCAAAAAGTATAATATCATATATAGGGCTACCGACACTTGCTGTTCTATTAGTGCCATCTGGAAGTATCTGCATTATGTAACCATTTTCTAGGCCGACGTATATTTCTTTTTGATCGTCATTATCGAAATTATCCACTACTATTTTGTTTACTATAGAAGATAAGGTTTTTTCCCATATTATTTTTCCAGATTCGAGTGATATTAAGTATAAATGCGGGTATTGATACAAAACAACATCAGGAATAAGATCGCTATCTATGAAGTCAACCTCCATTTTTGCTTGAGAGTATTGATAGAACAAAGTTATAGTTTCTTGGCTACCAAAAACATAATTAGAAAACTTAATAATACTGCCTTGATTTGCAACTATTACTTCTTTATACCCGTCAGCATCATAATCAATGCTTGTATGGTATAACATTACATCCCTATAATTTGAAGGAGCGTAACCAGACCCATCCCATCTATATGCTCTTATCTGATAATTAGTTACTATAAACACCTCTTTATAGTTATCAGAGGTATATAGATCATCAATAAATAAATCTCTAATGTATTCATCATTTGGCATAACCCAACTTCTTTCTAATGTCCCATCACTATCTATTAGGTATAAAGTGTAGCTTGTAGCAACAGCGATCTCATAAAGATTTGTATACGTGTATAAGTTATCTGATTTTAAAAATTTAGCAGTACTACCTAAATAATAAGGACTAGACCAAACAGTAGCTGCCGTTTTTGTGTATACACCAACATAATATCCATATGCGACAATTATGTTGAGCTCGG
>JBECUL010000127.1:0-4546 GCA_040225955.1 Candidatus Asgardarchaeum abyssi
ATGAACCCAGAGGGAGCTGAGGCTGATGAGGCCCAAGGTGGATGTTCGCTCACCAATGCGGACATCCGCTGAACCCCGTGATTCTTTAAGCGCTATTCATCTCAATTATTCAAAAGATTTTTAAGCAAACTTTGAAATTTTCCTCTTTCCGGCGTCTAAAATGATCACATCGCTAAGCTATTTAGAAATCCTTAAAAAGTTAAAAATAAAGGAATTAAGGGATTTTCAAAGAGAAGCAATTGAGAAGGGTTTGCTTAATGGAAGATCTTTTCTTATTTCAGCTCCTAGTGGGAGTGGAAAAACATTAGTAGCAGAATTGGCTATGATTTGGCAAATAAATAACGGTAAAAAGGTAATTTACACCGCACCCTATAGAGCTCTTTGTAATGAGAAATATGAAAGATTTCAAAAATTAGGAGGTCTTTTTGAATTTAAAGTGATTATTTCAACTGGAGATGTTGATATTATCAACGAGGATGTATTTGAAAAAGCAGATGTCATAGTTTGTACGTATGAGAAGTTTGATTCGTTTTTAAGGCAAAAGGCAAGGTGGTTAGAAAAAGTAGGACTTGTCGTAATTGACGAGATTCACGAAATAGATTCTGAAGGTAGGGGGGCTAGGCTAGAAGGCGCTATAGCAAGGCTCAAAAGAGATTACCATGGCATTCAAATAATTGCATTAAGTGCTACTATTGCTAACGCTGAAGAGCTAGCACGCTGGCTTGAGATAGACCTTATTGAAAGTAATTATAGACCAGTGCCTTTGAAACATGAGATTATTATAAGCCCTGATAAGAATAAAAAGGTTCTTGAGCTTGTAGAGCATTTTCTTGATAAAGATAAATCAATTATAGTTTTTACTTCTAGAAGAAGGGATGCTGAGTCACTAGCATTAAAAATAAGTAGGATCACATCCGTTAAGCTTAGTGACGATGAGAAGCGTAAAATCAGATATTACATAGAAAGTATTGAAAATGAAGACTTGCAAACATTCTTAGGAAGAAAGGTCGTAGCAACGATACTGAGAGGTACTGGTTTTCACCATGCTGGTTTAAGTTACTATTTAAGGAAAATGATTGAAGATATGTTTAACAAGAAGATGATAAAAGTTCTTGTTGGTACAACAACTTTAGGAGCTGGAATAAATACACCTGCATCTGTCGTTATTATTAGAGACTTATCTGTTCCTTCTATTTATAGTCAAATGATTGGGTTTGAAGTAAAAACTGGAGTGGTTGCTAAGCTTTTAGATTCTAATAGAGTCCATCAAATGTTAGGAAGAGCTGGAAGACCTGGGTTTGACGATGAGGGAACTGGGATTCTCCTTGTGTCATCTAATGATGAAAAAAATCTTCTTAAAAAGAAATATTTTGATGAGAATATGAATCCAAAATACGAAAAAATTGAGAGTAAAATAACCTTTATGGATTTAATGGAGCAAATTCTTATCTTTATAACTACAAACCCTGGGTGCACAAAAGAGGATCTGGCAAATTTTCTCTCATCCCTTTATAAATACAGAAATGCCAATATAGAAGATATAAACTCAATCTTGGAATATGCGTCAGCAAGCGACATAGAAAATATAGTTAGAGCAATAACCGATATGAATGAATATAAAAAAGCAAAGGCAATACCAGATTCAGCAGTAGTGATATTTAATATAAGGGGAACAAGGGTGGATGGTGAGGTAGAAGGCATATATTGTGGTTTTAATAACGGCCCTTTCTGCTATTGTAAGAATTTCCAAATATGTGATCAGAATAAAAAATTATGTCGTCATACGGCAAAGCTCCTAATGTCTATTGCAAATAAAAATGCTGAGCTTGCAAGTAGCATTCTTGGATATACATCTAATGACGTTTTTCCCATTGAAAGTTTAGTTAAGCATAAATTTATTGAGATACGAGAGTCGGCTTTTTATCCTACGGAGTTAGGAATGCTTACGACGAGACTTTACATTAGGCCTACAACCAGCTTTCTAATCAAGAAATTTTTATCAGAAGTAGAAACGCTCATGGATTTCTTGATTTTAATTGATAAAATTGCAACTCTCGAGCTTAATTTAATCGAGCGAAAGTCAATGGCTATGGCCATACTCTCATTACTTAAGGGTCTTCGGATGCCTGAAGTGTGTGATAAGTTCAATATTGCCATGGGTGATCTTGAAATATACATAGATTTCGCAAAATGGCTAGCTCGGGTCTTTACAATAATGGCTCAGTGGTTAGGTCTTGATGACGTTTATTCGATTGGAAGACAAGTCTTAGCAGGACTTAATTCATTACAAGATTAACTTTTTTCTTTCCGCGAGGAAATTACTGATTTTTGAGATTATCAATATATAAATCTCATGTAAACGTTTATCATTAAAGGCATTATGATCGTTAATTAAAAATGAGCAAGTGTTGGAATAGCAAGACTCTGGAAAGTATTCCCATATAAATTCTCTACATACTATCCTACTAAAAGTCCATAGATTCATATTCCAAATTCCATATTTCTCCATATCTCTTATTTGTTCTAACATATCATTGTATCTCGCGATTTCAGGGATATCTTTTAATCCTTCATGACCCAAAGCAGCAACAAGTATGGCTGTAGAAACTTTCTTCCCAAAGTTCTTCTTAAGATATTTAGTTAATTTTTGTTGAATCCTTCTTTTTTCCCTTTCTATTTTATCAAGTTTTGTATTTTCGATAAGAAAGAGTACGCCATCTTCTACTATGTCATAATTTCTTATCTGTTTTAATAAATAGGTGCTATCCATATCCTGCATTATAGTGTGTCTTAACCTTTTAATATACTCATAAACCATACTTACTTCGAAATTTTTAATAGGCCTTATCCCTTCCTCATCATTCGTCAATTTCAAATAGCTATCTATATTTATAGCTTGATTTAGTATCTCTTTCCTTTTCACACCAATTTTTCTAAAAATTAAATATATGAAATATCTTTTGGTATACTTGTCGACTAAGAAAAGAACGTAGGTTGTCAAGTTCTTTATCTTAGCAATTTTTGGTAGAATATCTCTTAATATTTTTAATTTCTCAATTTTGGAGAATCGATAAAAGTAATACGACTCAAAAAAAGTACCGCATTCGCTTACAATAATATTAGAATTTGGTAAGATATACTCAGCAGTCGTTTTATTTTCCCAAAGTATAACTTTATTAATAGTCTTTAAAAGAAATGGATTTTCCATATTTAGTATTTGCACGAATACATAAATAATAATAGTTATAGCGGATGGTATGGCAGCTAAATACGAGCAATAATCTAATAGTCCAAAAAACATCAGTAAAGCAATAACAATAGCCTGAATATGCTGAACACTTTGCTTGTTCACTGAAAAATGCGATCCTACAATTTTTATCACTACCAGCACTACAAGCAGTGTCAGAATAGTAATAAGGAGATTTCCTTCAATAATATATTTGATAGTAGTAATAACTAAAAGAAGTGTCACTGGACCTACGAAAAATACTAAAAAGATGAGTAATAGCGCGTAAAATAATATGCTCCTTAGAGACAAAATTATACCCCCAACAGTTTTAATATGGAATAATTAATAATGAGAGGCTCTATCTTTGCTTCGCCGTGAACTTTCTCTATTATTATATGCTCCTTATCGTGATGAAACTGAATGATGTTATCCGCATAATTTTTTAATAACTTACCACCAATTGGTTTTACTCCGTAACTTTTAAAATTCGATATCACATTTGTTGTTATAAACGAGAATGTGTCGTACTCAACTATATGTCTTTTCAAAAGAGGCATTAGCTCATCCAAAAGAATAATAAAATTCACATCTGAGTCAAAGGTACCAATGACATTAGAAACTATGGTATCCCAGATTATGATCGATTGTCTGTCGCTTAGTAGTCTTTCTACAACATTTTTTAGAAACTCTCTCTCTTTCTCAAACGATATAAATTGAAAAATAACTAAATCTCTCAAATTAATATCATTATCCGCTAAGGTGTTTAATATCTTCGGTGAGAAGGTGTTTGCCGAATCTAAATATATAACCCTAAATCCTTTTTTGAGTGCCATCAGCGATATGTACGAACATAGGATGGTTTTCCCAGTTCCTGGAGGTCCATATATAAGTGTTAATTCGCCTGGGTAAAACCCCCCCTTAAAATAGGAATCTAAAGTATCTATTCCTAAGCTGAATATAGAATTGATAATTTTTTGAGTCTTACTACTCACGTAAGTGGACTTAGTATTTAGTTCTTGCACTTTCATTCTTGCTAACTTTGCAGACTTAACGATCTTTATAGTTATAGGTTTAACTCTTTTATTGCAATATGGACATATCTTGTATTTTATACCACACTTTCCGTATGTATATCGTTTGCAATTAGGGCATTGATAAATACAATAATGCACCATATCACACACCCCAGCTTAAAAAAGCAGAAGAATAAAAGTTGATTTAAAAATCTTATGCAGAAGACGAGCACTTGTAAAAAATATGCCTCAAAAAATCAAATTTCAGCCCCTTTTGAAAAATAAAGCTCCGTATCCACTTATC
>JBECUL010000128.1:0-4284 GCA_040225955.1 Candidatus Asgardarchaeum abyssi
CGATATCCTCTAGAGGGTCGCTTACCACGAATAGCTTGCTGCCCTACGCATGCAGCCATCTGAGCCAAGTTAAGCATTTTTCCTCTAGCTCCAGTTTTGGCCATTATTACCGTGTAATTATCAAGACCTAAGTGTTCCTCAGCTATTTTTCCAGCGGCATCTCTAGCCTCACTGAGTTTTTGCATTATTCTGATTTCAAGAGTTTCCTCTAGAGTTCTTCCAGGCATTCTTTCAAGTTTTCCATTTAAATATTCTTGTATCAATGCTTCGACTTCTTTTTCTTTTTCCTTTATCACCCTATCAATTCTTTCTAGTACGTCTTCTGGTAATTCTACGTCATCGACACCCATGGTAAATCCTTTCATCGATATAAATTCCAATAACAGCTTTGTTATTGCATCTAGAAACTCTCTTGCTTTATCTGGGCCATAGTCCTTCACAATCCTGTGAAACATACTTTCAGGATGTTGGGCACCAATAGCATTCTCGTCTATAACACCTTTTATGAGTTGTCCGTTTCTAATTACAACCTCTGTGCCAATTTTAGACTTAAATGTCATATTTAGTGTCTTTGGCAAAAATAGGCTAAATATAGTTTTTCCAGACCATCTATCAGGCTTTCTTTTATCAGGTTTTGGAATTGGACCATCATATCCAGCAGCCATTAATAATCTTGCTACTTCCTCTTTAGTTAAGTAAGTATCGTCCCTAGTAAGTAAATAAGCAGCAGAAAGATGGTCTTGAAGAGCCCCAATAATTGGACCTCCGTATCTTGGAGATAAAATATGTTTCTGTACCAGCATTAATATCTTTGCCTCAGCTCTAGCTTCCTCACTTTGAGGAACATGAAGGTTCATTTCATCCCCATCGAAATCAGCGTTGTAAGGAGGACAGACACTTAAGTTCAATCTAAATGTTCTATAAGGTAAAACTTTTACTATATGAGCCATTATTGAGATTCTATGTAGCGATGGTTGCCTATTAAATAATACAATATCTCCATCCATTAGATGCCTTTCAACAATAAAACCAGGTTCCAGAGACTCAGCGATTTTCTCACGGTTTCTAACGAATCGTAAATCTATACGTCGGCCATCAGGTCGAATTATGTAATTAGCACCAGGGTGTTTCTCAGGACCATTTAATATAAGTTCTTTCATTTCTTCTATATTCCAAGTAGTTACACGTTCAGGGACTGTAAGTATTCTCGCAACCTCCTCTGGAACACCAACTTCATTAATACTAAGCCTTGGATCAGGAGATATAACAGTTCTAGCGGAAAAATCAACACGTTTTCCAGAAAGATTTGCTCTAAATCGCCCTTCCTTACCTTTTAAACGCTGAGCTAATGTCCTTAATGCACGACCAGATCTATGTCTTGCGGGAGGTATTCCAGCTACTTCATTATCAAAGTATGTAGTAACGTGATACTGTAATAGCTCCCAAAGATCTTCAATAATTAATTGTGGTGCGCCTGCGTCTATATTTTCACGTAATCTTTGATTTATTCTAATTATATCAACTAGTTTATGAGTTAGATCATCTTCGGATCTTAATCCAGTTTCAAGAGTTATTGATGGTCTCACGCTTATTGGGGGGACCGGCAAAACCGTCAGAACCATCCATTCGGGTCTAGCAGATTCTGGGTCAATTCCTAAAACATAACAATCATCATCTGTAACTTTCTCTAATCTAGAACGGACTTCAATTGGTGTTAATCTGATGATTTCCTCCTCACTTCTTTCTTCTGAATAAGATGTTGGTTTTTCAAACCTAATTTTATATTGTGGTACCCCACAATGTGGACATGTTTTTGCTTTAGATGCTTCAGAAATAACTTCTAATATCAGATCATCGCTAAAGTATCCCCAAATATTTTTATGTTTTATTTGTTTTTCTTTATATTCCATAATTTTTTCTTCTGGAAGCTTTACACGACCGCAATTATGGCACGTTGCTCTGAGAATATCATATATTTTTTTAGCAAAATTAACATGAATGACCGGACGTGCAAGCTCTATATGACCAAAATGACCAGGACACTCTGCTGCAGTATTTCCACAAGTTTTACATTTTTTACCAGGCTCAATAACGCCAAGCCTTGGATCCATTAAGCCAGAACTTATAGGAGATCCATCTTCATCATAAGTGTCAGGAGTTATTATCTGAGCCACGGACATTTTCCTAATGGCATCTGGCGATAAGACTCCAAATTTGATAGACTTTATCTTTTTAATAGGTATAAAACTCATGATCATCACCACATCAAGCAATATCGCCTAGCTTAAGCTTAGGCGCAATTATCATAGACATTAATTCCTGAAGTAATAACTTAAATGCATAGGACATATTAACTTTTGAAATTTCTGTTTTTTCGCCACATATTGGACAGTAATATTTGTCTCTTTTACGGTCATAGACCGCAATAAAGCCACATCTCTCACACACATAAACTGTTGTTTTGTCCGATTTCTCTAATAACCTTTCCTTTAGTAAAATAGATGCTCCATGACCTATGAGGCAGTCTCTTTCCATCTCACCAAATCTAAGTCCACCTTCTCTAGCACGGCCTTCTGTTGGCTGTCTAGTAAGTATTTGTACAGGTCCTCTTGGTCTGGCATGTATTTTGTCTTTCACTAAGTGGTGTAGCTTTTGATAGTAAACAACACCAATAAATATATCTGCTACTAATTTTTCCCCTGTAATTCCATTGTACATTACTTCTCGGCCATTATATTTAAACCCAAGCCGTAATAATTCTTTCTTAAGATCTTCAATATTTTCGCTAGAGAAGGGTGTACCATCAACAAATCTTCCAGAAAGAGCTCCGACTTTACCGGCTAGAGATTCCAACATTTGACCTATTGTCATACGTGAAGGTATGGCATGTGGGTTGATTATTAGATCTGGGACTATACCATCCTCCGTAAATGGCATATCCTCTTGTGGTACAATTAAACCTATGACACCCTTTTGACCATGCCTTGATGCAAACTTGTCACCTAATTCGGGTATTCGTTCATCTCTAACTTTAACTTTTACTAATCGATTTCCTTCTATATTTTCAGTGATAAAGACCATGTCAACAATTCCTTCTTCTCCGTGTCGCATATCTACAGAAGTCTCCCTCCTTGGAACTCTTGAAAGATATAATTCACGATACTCCTCTGAAAATCTTGGAGGACTTGTTTTTCCTATAAGTACGTCTCCAGATTTAACATAAACCTCTGGTTCAATTATTCCATCTTCTGCTAAATGTTTATAGGACTCAGCCGCGCGATATCCTCTTACTGATTTATCAGGTATTTCAAATTTATCTTCATCTCCACCAGGATATTTTCGCTCTTCATCCTCATAAGTTCTAAAGAATGTAGACCTAGCAAGACCTCTTTCTATAGATGCTTTGTTCATAACAATTGCGTCTTCCATATTATAACCATAATAAGAAAGAACTGCAACTATGAAATTCTGGCCAGCTGGACGAGTATCAAATCCTAGTAAATCCATTGGTTTCGTTTTAACTATAGGTTTCTGTGGGTAGTGTAAAAGATGTGATCGCGTATCAACTCTATGTCTAAAGTTTGCGCTAGGAATACCTAATGCTTGTTTTACCATACCAGCCTCGTAGCTGTTTCTCGGAGATTGATTATGTTCTGCAAATGGGATAACTGACGCACCAACACCAAGAATTGTTGCTGGGCATATTTCCAAATGTGTGTGTTCGGGAGTTACTTCTTCTGGAGTTAAAGCAATATAAGCATTTTCTTCTTCTTCGGCATCTAGGTATTCAACTATACCTCTTTCTATTAAATCATCTATGGACCATTTACCACTCTTTATTTTCTCAATATGCTCTTTCTTCAACTTAATTTTTCCATTTTCAACAATAATAAGAGGACGACGGACTCTACCAGCGTCGCAATTTACATAAACCTCATTAACATCTTCGTAATAAGCCACATTTATTTCATGACTTATTTCGCTGCTTCTTCTCATTTTTCTAATCTCTGATACTAAATAATTTGGATCTGAATGAAAACCTATAAGCCTGCCGTTCAGAAAAACACTAGAAAGACCACTACTTCGAGGTGGTATAGCACCTAACTCTTCAAGCGGAGTAACACCCAGTTCATAGAGAATTGTTTCTACTTGATTTTCATCTATTCCAACAGATATGTAAGCCATTAGTGCAAGATTTTTAACTAAGCCACAGTTCGGCCCTTCTGGCGTTTCATTGGGGCAAATTCTACCCCAATGAGTACCATGTAAATCTCTAGCTTCAAA
>JBECUL010000129.1:0-4226 GCA_040225955.1 Candidatus Asgardarchaeum abyssi
GGTATTTTTACGGTTCTATTTTTCAAAAGAAGGTTTTTAAAGTCTTTTTTTAATTTTTTAGTTTCGAAATTTTGAAATTTTCAATGGTTTATTTATAATGCAATTGGAATATTTCGAGCAAACATTTTCTTAAAATAATAGATATTTTTTTGAAATAATAGTATCGGCCATAGGATACAGCTCAGAGTCGTGTCCGTTTTACTATTCTACATTGCCTGAAGAAGAATGGCAGTCGGTAGTAATGTCATACTCGGATGGCTATTATGTTGCTGTTATACCGCCGCATTCTGATTTCACAGAAGTATGGCTTTATGTCTTTGCTAATGATACATGTGGAAATGGAGCTACATCAGCTACTTATAGTTACGCTGTACTTGATAGCACGCCGCCTACAATTTCAGATATTTCATGGTCTCCTGAAGAGCCAAATGCTACTGAAAGTGTAACAGTATCGGCCATTGTTTCAGATATAAGTGGTGTGTATAGTGTGATTCTTTATTACAAGAGTTTAGAGGAGACTGATTGGAATTTCACTGCAATGGAAAAAGTTGATAATTACTATGTCGGCGCAATTCCACCATATCCAGATTTAACAGTAGTTGTATTCAAGATATTTGCAAATGACACCTTCGGAAATAATATAACTACTAGCGAATATAGTTATACCGTTAAGGACACTACACCACCCACAGTAACTGATGTTGGTTGGGATCCACCTGAACCTACAGAGTTTGATTCGGTGATTGTGCTTGCTACAATCAATGATCCAAGTGGTGTTGATACTGCGATTTTAGAATATCGTACAGATACGACATGGACACAAGTTGAGATGGGTATTTTATACGGTGATGTATATTATGCAGAAATTCCACCTCAACCAGCCTTGACAGTAGTATATTTCAGGTTTATTGTGAACGATACACTTGGAAATACACTAATAAGCGACGAATACAACTATACAGTTGCAGATGCAAGTGGACCAATAATACATTCTGTTAGTTGGTATCCAGAAACTCCAAGATCGTGGGAGAATGTCACCGTATATGCTAACATTACTGATGTTAGTGGAGTTCATGTTGTAATTTTGTTCTATCACAGTATAGAAGAAGAAACATGGCATAATACCGAAATGATACTTTCAGACGAATTGTACACTGCTACAATTCCAGGATGTCCTGGGGAGACTATTGTTGAGTTCTACATATTCGCAAATGATACACTAGGCTATTCATCTTATTCTACAACTTACTCATATACCGTTGTAGATACGGATCCTCCTTACTTTGAAAGCATAACATACTATCCCCCATCAGCAAGCTTTGGTGAGCCAGTTACTGTTGAAGCTATTATTAAAGACGATTCTGCAGTTGAGGAAGCAATATTGTCTTATACTGACGGTGACACATGGGTAAATGTTACAATGACATTTACAGAGGGTGTATATGTCGGAGAAATACCTCCATTAGAACAATCTTCGGTTACATTTAAGATTTATGCTATGGATCATAGTGGTAATTGGGCTGTATCTAACGAATATACCATAATCTATGAGAAAGGACTAGACGAAGAAAACTCAACTCTTCAAGTTAGTACCGATCCACTGTTTATAACTAGTCTCTTTAGCTTAGCAGTCCTCGGGATAACGAGTGTTGCAATAAAAGGAAAACGTGAATCATAGTTTATCATTTATCATCGTCTCCTTTATTTTTTATAAATAAATATTATGATTTTTCGAAAATTTAAAATAATTAGTTAAAAGAATAATATATATGTATTAAATATTTAGAATTTAAAATAATTTTCCAAAATATAAGTCACTTTTTATTTTGTAATGATTTAAAACTAAAATTAAAAAATAACAAATAGAAATAATTATTAAATAAATAATATACATTAAACAGTATTATTACTGCTAAAAAGATTTGATTGCAATTAATAGGAACATAGGATATGAAATTGAAACAAAATCGTATGGGGATTCCTATGAGAAATGTAAAGTTATTAAAGTATCTTGTAATTTTTTTATTATTAGTATTTATGGCATTTTCAAATAATAGTAAGATAGGTGCAGATTCTACAGTTTTCAATTCAAAGTTTAATAACAGCTTAAATAATATCTCAAAAGGAAAAACGCCTACCTTAGGTGTTTATGATACTCCAACTTGGTGGAATGACAGCTGGCATTTTAGATTATATCTGAATATAACCTTTAATTATGATGATATAAATGACACCTCAGTACGTTTAATTGTTAACTTTACACAATATTTAGAGACACTCTCAGCTGGCAATAAAACTGTAGATCCTAACAGTATACGTGTTATTGAATATGATGCCAGCACGAACACACACACAGAAGTTCCTTCTCGTTTTATTAAATACTCGGGATGGGATCCTACTACTAATGCCACAGGAGTTATAATTTTTGTGGTTCCAGCCCCTATAGAGAGTGGTGTTGTGCGAACCTTTCATATATATTTTGATACGACATATTATGGACTAAAAAACCCACCAAATTATGCACGTAGCTTTGAAGGATATTGGGAACAATTTTATGAGGTTAATTCGGGAAATTATAGTTATGCAGATGTTGTTGCCTTTACGGAGCCTAAATACTTAGAAAGAAATTATACCAAAATCTATTATTCAGATAATCCATCTTGGCCTGGAGATCCCTTCCCACCAGAGATTAGCTCTACTGATACCTTTGGTGGAAATTGGACAACTTGGCTTCATATATCAAGTAGCGGTAATTATCAATTTAGACTTTGGAGCGATGATGGAAGTTGGTTATTTATAGACGATAATGAAGTTATTGATAATGGTTGTCTTCACCCACCTGAGGATGTATCTGCAACCGTATATCTCGAAGAGGGTGTACATAAACTTATGGTAAAATGGTATGAAAATTATGGAACAGCTCAAATAAATTTATATTGGACACCACCTGGAGCGAGTGAAAGTCTTTTAACAACAAATATTTACGGGTTTAAATATACCAAATTAATGAGCTATTCAAATCCTCCGACTATGAATATTTGGAAGGTGGAATCATCATATACTATAGAATTAAAAGTTGTGGATAAATCAAATAAACCAGTAGAATCAACTCAAGTGTTATTATATAATATAACTAATGGTGCCAATAATTTAATTTTTTCTACAACCACTAACAATGATGGAATTGCGATAATTTCAGCAACAACATATGGTGACTACTTAGTTGTTATAAGAAATGAGACAAATTATCCACAAGGGTTTACTAATAAGGTTTGGGTGTCTACTAATTTTACATTTTCGTATACAAGTACTACTACAGAAAAATATGTAAAAAAAGTTGAAGTTCTACCATTAGCAACGGTGGATATACTTGTTATCGATAAAAATGGGAATCCTATGAAACGTACATCGGATGAAATAACATACGTTATGCTTTATAACGAGTCTAAAGTTAGGTTTACAACTAATTATTTAACGACAAATGCAAGTGGATATGTAAGATACTATAGGTTACCAGTTGGCACATACATCTTAGGTTTTAATTATACCACCTATATTTATTATCAGTCTTATGATGAAAATATAATGGGTAATGCGAAAGTAAATGTGTTGACCTCTGGGGTAATAACAGTTACTATAGGATTAACAAATGTGAATGTACGAATAGTTTCCAGAGATGGTCAACCTATACCATCAGCTACTGTAACAATCGATTATCCAGATGTTAAAAATCCATATATTCCATCTGTTACTAATACAACTATGGAAAATGGTATTGCTAGTTTTTACAGAGTACTTAATGATACTTGGAACATATATGTATCTTACACAAATCTCTATGGTCAAAAAGTTTATAATAATAGTGTGTCCTGTAACTTTCAGTCAGATACGCCAATAGATATATCCTTGAATGTCACAGAACTTAGAGTTTTAGTATTGGATGCTGCGTCTCCAAATCCTCCAATTCCTGGTTCTAATGTAACGATATACGAATACGATAATGTTTCTTTAACTATGTCATCATCTACCGATATTAATGGGTATGCTGTTTTTACTTTTATTAAAAGCGGAAACTATAATATTACTGCAAACTATCAAGGAAATATTGCAAGCACGAATTCATCATTCCAAAGTAAGACTAATGTTACTTTGAAGATAACAATTATTAGACGCACTGTAGATAGCTATCTTACGCCTTTAAATGACACATATATAGTAGCTACTTG
>JBECUL010000130.1:0-4184 GCA_040225955.1 Candidatus Asgardarchaeum abyssi
CAGTATGTCTTATCAAAAAAGGACCAATGGAGTGGCATGCATGATCGTGGCACTGGAGGGATGATGGAGGGTGATATGGCCGCAGGTAATATACCTGTTAGTAATTTCCGTGATGGCGAATTTTCTGATATATCGAAGATAACTGCTCAGGCAGTAAGAGATACGATCATGGTTAAGATGGAAGGTTGCTTTGCCTGCCCGCTTCGTTGCAAAAAAGTGGTGAAAGTTGATGAACCGTATTCTGTGGACCCAGCCTATGGTGGGCCTGAGTATGAGACATTGGCCGCGATAGGTTGTAATTGTGGTGTAGGTGACCTCAAGGCTATAGCTAAGGGGAATGAGCTTTGTAACGCGTATTCCCTGGATACCATCTCAACGGGGGATGTCATAGCTTTTGCTATGGAGTGTTTTGAGAATGGCCTTCTTAGCACTAAAGATACCGGAGGAATTGAACTCAAATTTGGCAATGCTGAAGCTATGCTTAAGCTTACCCAAATGATTGGAGAACGAAAAGGGATAGGAGATTTGTTGGCTGAGGGTAGTTTTAGGGCAGCCCAAAAAATAGGGAAGAATGCTGAGAAATATGCTATGCATGTAAAAGGACAAGAGTTACCTTTACACGATCCTAGAGGAAAAGTAAGCCTTGCTCTTGCTTATGCTACTTCTCCTACGGGAGCAGATCATTTAGAAGCAGAACATGACTTTGATTTTGTTGAGGGATCACCGTCTTTACCCAATGCCCTTTGTTTGGGTATTTCTGAGCCCCTTTCTAATTTTGATTTGGGGGAAAAGAAAGTTAGATTATATACTTATCTTCAACACCTCTGGAGTTCTTATAATGCTCTTGGATTATGTAATTTTGTAGCAGGTCCGGGTGGAGCACTTCCTATACCTAAAATTGTACAATCATTAAATGCAGTCACTGGATGGGATGTGAGTTTATGGGAATTAATGAAGGCTGGAGAGAGAGCTACCACAATAGCTAGAATCTTTAATATAAAAGAAGGTTTTTCTCGAAAAGAAGATATATTGCCTGCTCGGTTTTATCAAGAGGCATTAAATGAAGGGGAATTGAAATGTGGTAAATTGGATTATGAGGAGTTTGAGAAGGCTTTGACTACTTATTACCATATGATGGGTTGGAATAATAAAGGAATACCGACTAAGGAAAAAATTTATGAATTAGATATTGGCTGGACTAAAAAATATTTAAAATAAAAAATAAATTGTCTTAAATTAAAGAGGCGATGGTTTGGAGATTTATTTTTACATAGAAAATAAGATAATATAATAAAAAGTAACATTAGAAAAGATAAAATAGAACCGGAGAGGAGGTGAAAAATATTGAATGAATAATAAATGATAAATAGTACTCACTGTCTTATGGAAAAGAGGTTTTGATTAAAGTTTTTAGAAAGATCTATATTAATTAAGGAGGTTTAAAGATGATTTTTACTGAAAGAAAAAAAGCTGTACAGGCAAGTTTAATAATTTTTGTATGTTTGTTACTTGTAGTTTCTATTTCTTTTTCTGCACAAGCTGAAGAAGAAACGATAGTGTTAAAATTCTCACACGATGCTCCTATTGTTGGTCAAACTCATAGGATGGCGGTATATTTTGCTGATTTAGTAGCAATGCGGACGAACAATAAGGTAAAAATTGAGATATTTCCTAATAATCAGCTAGGGGGTGCTTCAGAACAGATTGAAGCATGTAAGATGGGGCTTATAGAGATAGTTTCCAATATAAATCCAGGCAACATAGCTCGATTTGTACCGGAATTTAGTGTCCTTTCGCCACTATATCTCTTCAAAGATATGAACGCAGTAAATAGATTCACAGAAGGTCCGATTGCTGAAGAGTTAAACGAGAAATTAGTAGAACAAGGCTTAAGAACTCTTTGTTATTTTTTCCTCGGCACCAGACAGCTAACGTGTAATAAGCCCGTATATAAACCTGAGGATCTTAAAGGTGTAAAAATCCGTTCAATACCAACTCCTACTGCTATATCCAATATAAAAGCATTGGGAGCTACTCCAACTCCTGTAGATTTTGCTGAACTGTATGGTGCTTTACAGAATAAGATTGTAGAGGGGCAAGAAACTCCCCTAACTGAAAATGTTATGATGAAATTTTATCAGGTACAAAAATATCTTATACTTACAGGCCACCAAAATATGATTAATATGACTGTCATTAATGAGAAAAAATGGAATACACTCCCATCCGAAGTTCAAAAAATTCTTATCAAAAGTGCTAGAGACGCAGCACATTACCATGATGGTCTAGTTAAAGCAGAAACAAAATATGAGTTAGAGTTCTTGAAGGAACACCTGACTGTTATTGGTCCTGAACAAGGACTTGATATACAAGCTTTCCGTGAAAGAGCTTTCAAAATGCAGTCAAAGGATTTTGAGAAAAAGTGGGGAGACCTATATAAGAGAATATACGAAGCGTATTCGAAATAAAAAGTAAATAAGAATTAATAACCCTCCCCTATAAAATAGGGGGGGTTATCAATTGTATCTTATTTTAGAAGTAAAGTTTATAGTTGGTGACACAAAAAAGTTGTTTTTTAAGAAGACATGGGGGGTTAATAAAAATGAGGGTAAAGTTATTGCGAGAAAATGTTCTCAATGTTATTCCACAAGTCTGTAGTGAAAGAGGTAAATTGATAACTGAGTCCTACAGAGAAACCGAAGGTTACCCAATGGTAATAAGAAGGGCTAAAGCTCTAGAAAAGATACTTGCTAATATGACTATATATATTAATGACGAAGAACTTATTGTTGGAAACCAAGCAAGCAGTCCTCGTGCTGCCCCGATATTTCCAGAATTTAGTGTTAACTGGCTTGAGAAAGAACTAGGAGAATTTTCTAATAGAGATTTAGATAAGTTTTTAGTACCTGAACAAACTATTGATGAAATAAAGGAGATATGTGCTTTTTGGAAAGGAAAGACCGTTCAAGATCGAGCAGTTTCGCTCTATTCACTGTTGTTAGGTAAAAAAAATTTGAGTTACGATCTAGAGTTTCCAGAAATAAATTCTGTAGTCGCTCATATAATCTCTGTCGGCGAAGGCTATGGACATATAATACCAAATTATCAGAAATTGATGGCAAAAGGTATAAAAGGAATAGTGAATGAAGCTCAAGAAATTTTAAAAGATCTAAAAATAATAAAAAATCAAGATGATGTTGAAAAATCCGTCTTTCTGCAAGCAGTAATTACCAGTTGCAATGCTGCCACGCGATTTATTGAAAGATTTGCAGAAGAAGCGAAGAGCTTAAAGAAAAAAGAAACCAGCCTCCAGAGGAAAGAAGAATTAGAAAAGATAGCTGATGTATGCACATGGATAAAGGGAAATCCTCCTAGAAATTTTTGGGAAGCATTACAGTTAATTTTGTTTATTCATTTTATTATTCAAATTGAGAGTAATGGGCATGCAGTTTCACTTGGGCGTTTAGACCAATATTTGTACCCTTTTTATCAGAGAGATATTAAGGAAGGAAGAATCACCGAAGAAGAAGCTGTGGAATTATTGGAGTGTTCTTTAATTAAGTGTCATGAATTAATAAAAACAAGAAGCTGGAGATGTACTCCCTATAAGACTGGCTATCCATTGTTTCAAACTATAAGTTTAGGAGGTACAAAGCGTGATGGATCGGACGCTACTAATGAGTTGTCATATTTATTTTTAAAAGCAGTAGCAGAAGTGAAAATACCCCAACCTACACTTGTTGTATTAATTCATAACAAGACACCTAATAAATTTTTAATAGAGTGTTGGAGAACTGTTCGTCAACATGGTGGAGGAATGCCAGGATTTTTTAATAACGAAGTTGCTGTTTTATCTCTTGTTAGAGCTGGAGCTTCTGTTGAAGACGCACGGGAGTGGGCAGTTGTAGGATGTTCTGAGATTATAATTCCAGGAAAAGGTAATTCTATCCTTAATGGAGGTGGTTGTTATATTAATACGTTAAAAATTCTTGAACTAATACTAAAAAATAGTATTTCATTTAATACATTCGATGATTTAAAAAGGGTATTTAGACAAGAGTTAGCTTTTTATATGAAATATGTACCTTTGTTGGTCAGCGTCACTGTAAAAGCACATAAAGAACTTGCTCCTACACCATTTTTATCTTCGTTAATTGATTATCGTCTGGAGATTGGCAAAGATA
>JBECUL010000131.1:0-4174 GCA_040225955.1 Candidatus Asgardarchaeum abyssi
ATTAAGTGCCTCCTTATATTATAAATGGGTGTGATTGCATACAATAACGACAGTAGAAAATGTGAGTTGTGGTTAAAGTATGTTGGAAGATTGTAGGGAAATGTAAGCTAATATTCCCACATAGATATATACCCTGTTTTTTGTGGAATGTCCCACATTCAGAGGTGCATCAATAATGTGTATCTAGCACCTAAGAAACTCCCACCATGTTTGAAATACCTCTTTTCTTTTTTCCCACACGGCCTCACTAATTTTTCTTACGGTGTCGGTGATCTGTTTGACACGCCAGTCAACCCATCTACCCCAAAAACTTGAGTTTGGATCAATTATTTCAACTGGAACATCCAAACTTGTCCATTCTCTGAATTTATTACGGCATCTTTCGCACATGCAAAAGTTGCTATTAACAAACGTTAATCCCGTTAATATTATTCCCTTAACTTTCATTTCTGCGACTTCTTTTGCGATTTCTGCAATATATTCCCAAAATGATGTTTCGCTTGGACAGACATATCCTGGAACAAAGTTTTTTTGCCTATCAAGGGTCTTAAATTTAGGGTCGACTCCAAACAACTCATCACTAAATACATTAATTACTGCGTATATGTCAACACCTATATCGACTCCTATTTGGGTGAATGATGAAAAGAAATCAGGGAAATTCTTGTCAACCCATGCCACTTTGCTATTATAATATACGTATCCACTAGGAGCTTTCGCTATAACCGCTAACTGTCTAATTGCACTTCCATATGTTGCATAGAAATCCTCTGCAGATCCTTTTACTATTTCAGGGTCTATTATAAGAACATAGCGATAATTAGTAATAAACTTATGAAGATCCATCTCTAACACCATTTTGTTTTTACTCTGTAATTTAGTCTACATGGAATATAAATAATTTATCGAAGTGAAAATTAGCAACTTTAGAATACTATTTATCTTCTTTCATAAACATACATAAAAGAAATATAATGTGAATGCGGGCGCCGGGATTTGAACCCGGGTCGTCGGCGTGGCAGGCCGATGTCCTAGTCCAGACTAGACGACGCCCGCAGTAACGGTCTACATTTTAATTACCACATAGGATATTTAAAACTTACTGTACTGCACTTAATTAGCATATACAGTAAAGTTCTTTTATAAAACGGATTAGAGATTTTATAGTAAGTATTAAAGAAGAATATTTAACGTTAATCAATAAGTAATACTATTGCAATACAATAAAATTAAAAGAAGAGAAATAATCCATTATTATAAGAGTAGTAGACAAAAATATATAGTGAGGTATTTTCTTGTCGCAATCAACACTAGATTTTTTCTTTAATATTAAAGAAAAGGTAGAGGAAAAGAAAGAAAAAAAGTATGAAGAGATTGGTGAAATTAAGGAGAATGCAGTTAGCTTAGAGATAAGACGCTCTACTCCTAAAGATGTATTGAATTGTATTTTATTAGACGTAGGATATGATGGTAAAAAAGAAAAGGCATTCGTTAAGCTGTACGATCCAATTAGGAATCGAATTTATTTTTGGTATGATAATACGGATCATCACCCTTACTGCCTAACAGATATACCCAAAGAAGAGCTAGAGAAAAATAAGAGAATAGTAGGTCATCCATCTTTCTTAAAAATCGAAGAGATTGAAAAAATAGATCTTCTGCATGACGGAAAAATAATAAGGATGTCCAAGATATGTGCCAGAGACCCATTAGCTATAGGTGGTTCAAGCAATTCCATTAGAAATATGCTTCCAAGTGCATGGGAGGCGCACATTCCATATAGGAAATGTTACATAATGGACGCTGGAATAATACCTGGGATGATATATTCCATTAAAGATGGTGATCTTGTATTAGAAAAGCCTAATATACCAAGGGTAACGATTAATGAATTATACTCTGCTTTAAAGGATGATATAAATTTATATGAAGACATTTTACAAGACTTTCTTCCTCTTTTCTTTACTCCTATTCCAAAAATTAAGCGGGTTGCCATGGATATAGAAGTAGAATCGCCCCAGGCTGATGTAATTCCAGACTCCAGTGAAGCTGCCTACCATGTAATAGCTGTTGCTTTTTCATCTGATGATCTGAATGAGGTTCATATTCTTCGTAGAAGCAATAAAGAAAATATAACGTGGAACCTTTTAGGAGATGTAAAGATTCACTTATATGACAATGAAAAGGATCTCATCTCAGCTGTTTTTAAAAGATTATGGGAAATTCCTATTCTTGTGACTTTTAATGGTGATAACTTTGATATGCTATATTTATATAATAGAGGTTTACGATTAGGTTTTTCCAGAAACAATATTCCTATCACTGTAGGAAAGGATTATACTGACCTAAAGAATGGCATACACATAGACCTATATCCCTTCTTCCATAATAAGTCAATTCAGTCATATGCCTTTGGTAATAGTTACAAAGAAACAACGCTAGAGGCCATAACACAAGCTTTACTTAATAAGGGAAAGGTTCCTTTAAATAAACCTATTCCAGACCTTTCCGAAGAAGAATTAGCCTATTACTGCTTTACCGATGCACAAATTACATATGAACTAACGTCCTTTAACGACGATCTTGTAATGAAGATGATAATCTTAATGATGCGCATTTCAAAATTACCCATTCTTGATATCACGCGTCAGAGCATCTCTGCCTGGATTCGAAATATGATATACTTTGAGCATAGGAAACGAAATTATTTGATTCCAAGGCCTGAGGATATTCTCAAGGAAAAGGGACAAGTTTCAACTAAAGCGATAATTAAAGGTAAAAAGTATATGGGTGCTATTGTTGTTGAACCTATAGAAGGTGTTCATTTTAATGTTGTTGTGCTTGACTTTGCTTCACTTTATCCATCCATAATAAAACGCTGGAATTTATCATATGAAACTATACGCTGTCCTCATGAGGAGTGTAAAAGCAACGTAATTCCTGAGACGTCGCACTGGGTCTGTAAAAAAAGACGTGGGATAACATCTGCCCTAGTTGGTTTTCTCAGAGATATCCGTGTAAAATGGTTCAAAATGAAAGCTAAAGATCCATCAATAAGTAAAGATGAAAGATCGATGTATAAAGTGATTCAAGCAACCTTAAAAGTTTTCATAAATGCGACTTATGGTGTTTTCGGGAGTGAACATTTTGAATTATATTGTCCGCCAGTAGCTGAAAGTACGACGGCTTTAGGTCGTTTTTCAATTATGAAAACAAAAGAAAAGGCAGAGGAAATGGGAATTAAAGTTATATACGGTGATACTGATAGCGTTTTCCTGTATAATCCGACTCCTGAACAGGTAGAACATTTAAAAAGATGGAGCATAAACAGTCTGGGGATTGAATTGGATGTAGATAAAGTATATAGATGGGTCGCGTTATCAAATAGAAAGAAAAATTATCTTGGCGTTTTAGAGAACGGAACGATAGACGTTAAGGGCTTATTGGGTAAGAAACGTAACACTCCCGAATTTGCAAAAAAGGCATTTCATGAAATACTTCAAGTATTGAGCAAGGTTAATAATATGGAAGATTTCGAATTGGCAAAGAAGAAAATTATAAAAATTGTGCAAGAAGCTTATCGGAAACTTGAACGTGGAGAAGTCTCTTTAGAAGACCTAGCAATTAAAGTGCAATTAACAAAGCCACTCAAGGCCTATACAAAAACAACTCCACAGCATGTAAAAGCAGCTAGACTCTTAGAACATAAAGGTAAAAAGGTTCTCGTTGGTCAAATAATAAGCTTTGTAAAAACGACTACAAGTCCGGGGGTAAAACCAATCGAACTAGCAAAAATAAGTGAAATAGACATCCAGAAATATAAAGAGTATTTACAGTCAACATTTGAGCAAGTTTTAGATGCCTTAGGAATAGATATTGAGCAATTTGAAGGTATAACTAGTTTGAGCAGCTGGTTTTAGCTCATTCAAATGCCTCGTCATCATAGTTTTTCTCAGTTCCGGAAGTACTAATCATCGCTAAATTACTTTTAGTATTTATGCATTTATAGTTTTCTACTGAGAAAAAGAACGACAGATGAATGAATAATGCTTTTCTCAAGCTCTATGGACGTAAGGGTTGGTCAAGCGTTAAAGTTTGGTAACATCCGAGAATGGGTGATTTAAAAAGGGGGTACGATGATGAGTAGAGTATGCCCCAAAAACACAAAGTTATC
>JBECUL010000132.1:0-4145 GCA_040225955.1 Candidatus Asgardarchaeum abyssi
ACGATACCTTCTTTATATGTAACACCTATAATTGGCAAACCTCTATCAATTACTCGATGTGCATATTCTAATTGTTGGAGTCTGCCTTGTGGATTAAATAATGTCAATGCTATATCATATCCTCCTGAACCAACTCTAAACATTCTATCACCATCAATTTTAATTTCGTCGGATTATTATTATTAATATTTCCCAGAATTAGTTATTAAAAATAATCCATTAAGGAATCCGCTTTGTTATCTTTTATATATTCCTCTTCTTCCTTGTTATTCTGTTCTCTCTTAATGTTTTTCTTTTTCTTATTAGATTTAATTATGGAACTCGTATTAATATTTAAAAACTCGTTCCATGATGCATACGGCAATTTAGTATCCTCTATAATTTTACTATCCAATTTGAAATTAAACGGAATTTCATATGTTCCAAAATCAAATAGTGCATAAACATAACCATCTTTTACCTCTACCAATCCTTTCTCAGAGCCCCATTTTAAAAGTCTTAAAGCTATAGAAGGGGGGCACACTAGTCCTTCCAGACTTAAGATGAAAATAAAATCCTTTATGAGTAATTTTGCTTTATTCCTAGCCTTAAAAGGATATGCTAAGGCCATTTTTATAGAATCTTCAGTCATTTCCATCCTCTCACAGCTAGCTGATATTTTAAAATTGTTGTTTGATTAACACTTCAATTTATCTTAATTTACTTCTTAATAATATTTGTTAAGTATCGTTAAATAAATGTTCGACATAGGAAAATTTTTATTTGGATTATTAATTTGAAAAATAGAGTAATAAAAATGGTGAGCTAAGTTGGGAATCTGGCATATTAAATCTTCACGAAAGCCAAGTGGAGGAAAGCTTAGGAGGCATAGAAAAAAGAGAAAGTACGAACTAGGGCGTTTTCCAGCTGAAACAACACTCGGTGAAAGAAAACTTAAAGTTATTAGAGCTAGAGGTGGAAACATAAAGTTAAGGTTATTTAGAGATATGTATGCAAACGTTGCGGATCCAGAAACGCAAACTGTTAAGAAAGTTAAGATATTAAAAGTAAAAGAAAATCCTTCAAATAAGGATTACTCCAGAAGGGGTGTCATTACTCGCGGCACTATAATTGAAACGGAGATTGGTGATGCTATTGTTACAAGTAGGCCAGGGCAGGATGGAATTATAAATGCTAAATTAATTAAATAAAATATTTTCATCTAACTGTTATACAAACAGCGAAAACATTTAATTTAATTAATAATTAATTTATTGTAATTCAAAATAATTCCTTGGTTAAACTTATTTTAAGTGCTTATCTAATTATTATTGTGGGCTAAAATATATATTATAATAGCTGTGTGAAAAAAATGAAGAAACGTGACGGATATATTATATGGCCTGAATATTTCGATAAAAACCTGAGTAAACGTTTTGGAAGAAAAGTTCCAAAAAATCTAGCTGTGGAAAATCCAAAAATTGAAGATTTAATAAAAGCTGTTCAAAGACTTAAATTAGATTATAAAGTAGAAGAATCTTCATTTCCATCTGTTTGGTGGGAAAAATCTGGTCGATTGATTGTAAAATATCAAGGAAGAAAAAATGAATTATTAAAGAAGATAGCAAAAGAGCTAAAAATTTTGACCCCAAAAAAGAAACGTTAAAATATTTTTTTGTATAAAAATATATAATGGTATTGTAAATTCAAGAAATTCTTGCTTTTCAGCGATAATTAACTTAGGAGGCGCTTTATTGCTGAAATTAGGAAGAATTCTGCACGTAACTTCGAATGGTTTTATAATAGTTCCAATAAAAAACATACCAGCTATTGGGGCTAAAGTTGTTGATAAGCGAATGAAAAAAATAGGAGTGGTTTTTGATATAATAGGCCCAACAAGTCGACCTTTTGCCGTTATAAAACCTTTTTCTGACATAGACATAAATTCATTGGACTCTGTACTTTATTGCATTTCAAAAGAGAAAAAACGAAAAATCAAAAGGAGAGGGAAGAGTCTAAAAAAGAAATAAGAAATTATGGTGATCTTTATGGAGCCCGCTGATGAAGATACAGACGAAGAAACTAAGTTTAATAAATCAATCAATGATGATGAATTTAGATGTCCCGAATGCGGAAGTACTTCTTTCATTAAAGATTATAAACGAGCAGAGCTCATTTGCATGAACTGTGGTTTAGTAATTCAAGAGAGGTTAATCGATAAAGGGCCTGAGTGGCGTGCTTTCGACTATGAGCAACATGCCAACAGAGCTCGTGTTGGGGCTCCCTCAACTTATTTACTTCATGATAAAGGATTAACAACATTCATTGATTGGCGAGATTATGATGCTTACGGGAATAAATTCAGCTCTCGACGTAGAGCTAAAATTTATAAACTACGGAAATGGCAAAGAAGAATAAGAATTTCAGACGCTGTAGAGCGTAATTTAGCCTATGCTCTTTCGGAACTTGAAAGAATATCTTCTTATCTTGGGTTACCACAAAATATTAAGGAAACAGCAGCCATTATTTATAGACATGCTGTAGAAAAAAGGCTTATCAGAGGACGATCCATTGAAGGAATGACTGCTGCTGCAATATATGCTGCTTGTAGGAGTGCGAATGTTCCAAGAACTTTGGAAGAAATTGCAGAAATTTCGCGTGTTTCAAAGAAAGAAATTGGAAGGAGTTATCGTTTTATAGCTAGGGAGCTGAAGATTTCTCCACCACCAACAAATCCAATAAACTATGTTCCAAGATTTGTTCAACAACTCAATTTACCGCCAGCAGTTCAGAATAAAGCAATTGAAATACTTAATAAAGCCAGCGACTTAGGTTTAACGAGTGGAAGAGGACCTCATGGTGTTGCTGCAGCGGCCGTTTATATAGCTAGTGTTCTTTTAAATAAGAGATGTACGCAAAGAGATGTAGCTGAAGTTGCAAGAGTTACAGAAGTTACTGTTAGAAATAGATATAAGGAGCTCGTTGAAAAACTAAAAATTAATATTCCAACATAGCCATTTGCTTTCTTTTATTTATTTTCTTTTCCTTTTCTAATGTTGATTCATAAGTACTTTATTATTGAATTGAAAATTCTCCTTATTTGCTGATTTGCCATAGCTCTAAATAATTCTGCTGAAATATCTTTATTCCTATACCTAGTATCTAGCTCGGTTAGTTTATCTATGTATTCTTGAATTTTAATGAATGTCATCCTATCAAGTTTCTTTTCAAGTAAATCCTTAATCTTTCTTACATCTGGTGTTTCCCTAAATTCCCAGTTTACAGCATTAATTAGCGTACTTATGTTATCAACTAATTCCTTTGCTGCGTCTAATTGCTTTATTAGAGAATAAACAGCACTTGAGTTTTTTACAAAATTTTCATGTGTAGTTACCAAAGTTTGACTTGCAATCATTACTCTCCTAGTTGTTTTATATTCATACGATGCACTAATTATCCATTTTAATCCACGAATTAGATCAAAATGTTCAAAATCCGACTCTGCTGGGTCTCCATCTATATTCAAAAAGAGGTGAGGTATGTTTTTCGCCTTAACCCCCTCATAAACATTACTCGTTAAAATGTTATTTTTATATTCATTTCTATAAATGATGATATGTCCATGACACATTTCAAGAATATTTAGTTTTTCGTTTTTAAAAGGATGCGATCCTAAGTTTATTATCTTCACTCTCAAAGGAATATTATTTACTTTTGAGTAAATTAATTTATACTTCCCACCTAGCTTGTTATCAAAATCTTTTGCTCCAAAATATGATGTCATAAAAGCTCCTACTATATCTGGAGGTTGCCCATAAACTCCAATTAAAACATCCTCAGGTGTGGCCATAAATCCCACCTAATCATATAATATAAAAGTGTCTTATTTCTCTCCTTAAATGTCAGTAAATATCTTATTGTTTATTATATTACTTAAAGTTTTAGAAAAAATCGTGTAAGAAAGCATCTATATCAACTTTAATGAATTTTGTTAATAATAATATTTTATTATTATTCACGAGAACCCGTAAAAAATTAGTTTAGTAAAGATTTAAAATCTTCGTTTGAAAGGTATCGGCCTCGAAAATTGTCTCGCAGTTCGCTTTTACACAGTCTCGAATGAATGACTTGATAGACTACACACTAGTACATCCGCAGTTCACAAC
>JBECUL010000133.1:0-4002 GCA_040225955.1 Candidatus Asgardarchaeum abyssi
TGGTTGTGTACTACATGTTTTACATGTTCAGAGAGATGTCCGCAAGAAGTTGATCCAGCAAATATTATATTTTCATTCACAACACTATATATGTATCTTAAACTTAAAAAAGTAAGTAATCCCCATAAGCCTAATAATGAAAGTAATATACAGAGAATAATGTTTGTTTTTAACTTATTGTAATAGTAAAGAATGAGAGAGTATATACTAAGAGAAAAACAGATAAGAAATTGCACATATACGATGTAGAGTTGAGGATTGTAAATTATTTGCAACTTCTATCACTGATAATCTTCTTCATTCGACTTTAGGAAAGGAAACATTTCTTGAACTATTTTATTCGCTCGCCTAAATTCATATATTCTGTTTTTATATTTTTCATAATCTGCGCCGAACATTTTAATAAATTTTTCAGCAAATTCTTTTAACGTATCAGAAATTAATTTATGATAAACCATTGAGAGTAATGCAAAAATCAATCCTCCCCTATATTCAAAAATAACTTTTATTTCACCCCAATCTATATAGTTTGTTTTTTGAGCACCAAAAGTTTCTCTGCCAAACTGAACTAATGCTAAAAGAGCACCACCTACTAGTGTCTCATCATATCTTGTACGTTCCATAAATCTAAAATTAAAAATAGGTATTCCAGCTTCTGTTAAAACGTATAATTCAATTGGTTGCACTGAAATAAGATAAGGGACTATAGGCGAGAGAAAATAGCTAATTAATATTAAGAATGTCCCAATAAGAATGAAAACATACAGAAGTTGTATTGCAAAAACATGTGGTATGAGGAAAGATAAGGGGACAGAAAGCACACAACTAAATAATATGATAATACCTGCGGCAAAAAGCTCATAAATTTGAACTAATGCCTTCTTATTTATATTTTTTAGGTATTTTATACCTCTAATAAAAGAACTTTTGAATACATCGATAAAGAAAATACCATCAGTAAGAGCTAGCAACATAAAAGCTATTGGTGAGGTAATGGAGGTAAAAACAGGAAAATATCGATTATAATCTTCTAAATAAATTACTGCAACTTCATTATAGTAGTTTATTGAAACTAATAGCACACTCTCTAACGCTGATATTATTAATAAATATATTTGCTGTTTAAACTTCATAGGTGTAAACTCCAGAAGAAAGAAAGATATTATAAAGAAGCCTAAAACTTGTAGAGTCCACCCGATCTTTACGGCAAGTATTCTTAGCTCGTAAGTAGGAGCTAAGATAGATGAATACACTATAAATATGCTTCCTACGCTGAGGAATAAGAATAAAAGTGAAAAAATAAGCTCTAACTTTAATTTAGTAGAGACATAGGATAACATTGATATAAAAAACACTAAAAAACAAATACTAACTTGTAATAGTAGTAAGTAATACATAACATCAAACATCTTGAAGCCAACCAGCTTATGAATGATTAAAAATTAAGAAGTTATTAAGTGTATCTATATATAGTTTTGTATTTTCCTTTTATTAAAGTTCCTATAGTGCACAGCGGTAATATCCGAGTGTAGGTGGTTTATAAATGAATTGTCATGACTTCTAAATCTTAAATAATAAAACAATGTTATATAGCTTATTCTCAGATATTACAGTGTACAGAGGTCATGTACGTGTAGTAAAATAAGAAGAAAAATAAAAAGTAAGAGAGTTATTACTCTTCCCTTTTCGTTGGTATTTTTCTTTTAACAACTTCAAACATAGGAGCTACTGCTTCATCAAGTAAATCATTGAGATCTGGGAACTTAGAGAAGTCGACCGATTTGCCTTTGATTAGTGCCTTGATTGCCTTATCGGTAGCACGAATTATCCATGGAATCTTATAAATTCTGTAACCATATAAAGCTAGACCCAGTAAAGCAGCCGATAAGGCAGAACCTCCAACACCAGTAATTATAATACTTCTTGGAATTGCAATGTTTGTACCTGGAATTTTTATACGTTGCTCGATGATGTTAAATGTATACTGTAACTCACTTGTCGTGTAATTTCCTTTTTCAGCACTTACTCTAATAACGTATGGTCCACCTACTGGCAAGTTGGAAACATCTATCGTAATTTTATAAGACCCAGCAGTGACTTCTTCTACAATATATGTTAAATTACTTATTTCATATGTTTGATTGGTCCACAAGACTTTAATAGAAGCATTGGAGATTGTACTGCTAGTTAAGTTATTAATAAACTGTACTATTAATGTTATGTTTTTAGTTCCTTCTTCGATATTTATATCCTCTGGCTCTTTAGAAATTAGAAGAAGGTTTGTTGGTGCAGGGTTTACTCTCAAAATATATGTAGTTATAAATTTACTTTCACATAGTTCTTTTGAAAACGATATATTTATTTGATATATTTCTCCTGCTTTAAACTTACTTAGATCTATAGTGCCAAAGTATGTTCCATTTTTACCTATATCGCTTAGTGTAAGATTTAGCTCACCTACTTTTACTGTAATTATAGCACCTACTATAGGAGAACCATTTATGAGATTAGTAGCATTAACTACTATGGGTATTGTTGTTCCCCAATAGCCTTCTATGTTATTTGACTGTAAATCGACTGGGACAAGAATAGTAACCAATATTGTTTTAACAGCCATCATATAATTACTTCTAATAGCGAAAACTGTAAGGTTGTATACCCCAGGACTCAATGAAGTGGAGAGCATATTATATTCATACGTTCCATTGTTCCCAGTATATAGTAACTCTTGAGTAATTCCAGCTATTATAGCATATACCGTTGCATTTTTGATACCTCGATTATAATAGGTATCATAATAGCATATCCTTATTGGAAGATAATCGCCCCACACGATTTCAATGGATTCACTCTCGCTAATTATAATTGTAGGAACTGGATTCACTATTACTTTAACGGTGTAAGATATTGTTGTATAATTTTGGAGTTCAGTAACAATAGTCATATTATAGGTTCCTTCAGATAAGTTTGTAGTATTTATGTTAGAATAATACATGCCTAATGATAAGTTATAATTTACCATGATTTCATATTTTATAGGTGACCAAACAATTTTAACAACAGCATTTGTTACGTTCATGCTAGTTTGCTTAGTTTTTATATAAAATAATATATCAATACTATTACCCCAAGTTATATTGTATGTTGATGATACATTTACTAGAACATACTCTATTTGTACTGGCATTACTTCTAAGCTCATAGTTCTTACTGCTTCTTCGAAGTATATTCTTGAAGCTGAAATGATTATTTCATAATATCCAGCTGGGAGTTCACTAGAATTAAATATAATTTCGTATAGATTACTAGACATATTAAAGAGCATATCGTATTTATACGTTCCATTCAATAGAATATTTACTGAGGCATCTTGGATTATTGATTTGTTCAATAAGTTCAAATACTGCACTTTAATTGTTACTAGTTCACCCCATGTTACATTTATTAGTTCAGCTGTTACTAATTGTATAGATGTCTTAGTTTTAGAAACATATAGAGGCACTGCTAGTGTTTTGTTTTCATATCCCTTTTTGCCAATATAGATTAAAATGTTATATTCTCCTGGTATTATATTATAATCTTCAGTACTTAGACAAGCATAATAGCTTTGATTTAGTGGAGAAAATTGACCATAAGTTATAATGTGATGAGTTTCATTAATGATAACATACGTTACATTTGCATCAGTAATTATTAAATTATCATGAGTTTCATCATAATATGTAATATTTAATGAAAATGATTCTGTCCAATTCAATGTAACACTCATAGGAGTAATCTCTGTAAATGTGGAGACTTCATTTACTGTTACTATAAACATCAGAGGTGTAGGGTCATTTTGAGTTTCATTATGAGCTTTTATTACTATGGAGTAAGATGCTTGTGAAGGATACATACCAAGAACTGTTGTATTTATCTGAATTGTGTATGTTCCATCCCCATTATTCTTAACATATCCATTATCTATCGTGCCTTTAAATATTTCACTTGACAATAAATATA
>JBECUL010000134.1:0-3951 GCA_040225955.1 Candidatus Asgardarchaeum abyssi
AAGATATTAGCATTTGATATTGAAACATACAGTAAAATAGGTACTCCCGATCCAAAACGAGACCCGATTATTATTATCGCGGTAGCAACTTCTGATGGTGATGTTAAACTTTTTACTGTTAACGAAGATAAAGATGACAAGAAGATAATCGAAGAGTTTGTTAAGTATATACAAGAATACAATCCTGATATAATCGTTGGATATAATAGTAATCGATTTGATTGGATATATTTGGTTGAAAGAGCTAAAATTAACAAGGTACGCCTTATAGTTGATAGAAAAGGAGGGACACCGCATCCAAGTGTTTATGGGCATCAGAGCATATCTGGTAGGGCTAATATAGATTTACTTGACTATGCAGAAGGACTGTATGAGGTTAAAGTTAAGACATTAAAAAACGTGGCAGAATACCTAGGCGTTATGTCAAAAAAAGAGAGGATAATTATACCTCAATCAGAAATTGCTGATTACTGGGATGACAATACAAAACGTCCACTATTATTAGAATATGCAAAAGATGATGTTGTTAGTACATTAAAAATAGCTGAATTGGCATTACCATTTATAGTAGAACTTTCTAGACTTGTTGGCTTAACTCCCGACCAAATATTAGCCGCATCTGTTGGATTTAGAGTTGAATGGTATCTAATGCGCCAAGCGTTTAAGGAAAATGAGCTAGTGCCTAATAGAATAGAAAGAGCTCATGAAACATATCCAGGTGCTCTAGTTTTTGAACCTAAAAAAGGATTACATAAAAATGTTGTATATATGGACTTTGCGTCAATGTATCCATCAATCATTATTAAATACAATATAGGACCAGATACCTATGTACCTCCTTATGAAGAAATAGATCGAAATGAGGTTTGGATATGCCCTGAATTTGGGCATAGATTCAGAAAAGAGCCACCTGGCTTATATAAGAAAGCTCTAAGTAAACTTTTATCTGCACGTAAGGAAATAAGAGAAAAAATGAAGAGTTTGCAAGAGGGGAGTGTAGAATATAAATTATTGAATAATAGACAATTAGCAATTAAAGTAATTGCCAATGCCACATATGGATATGCTGGGTGGACTGGTGCTAGGTGGTATATGAAACCTGTCGCAGAAGCAACAACTGCATGGGGTAGGCAAACCATATTAACAGCGAAAGAAATTGCTGAAAAACTCGGACTAAAGGTTTACTATGGCGATACCGATAGCCTTTTCCTGGAGTATGACCCAGAAAAAATAAAGAAATTTGAAGAAATGGTTGAAAGTGAATTAGGATTGGACATAAAAGCTGATAGAATATTTAAAGCCATCTTCTTTACAGAGGCAAAGAAAAGATACGCAGGAATAGACACAAATGGTCTTCTTGAAATTACAGGATTCGAGGTAGTAAGAGGAGACTGGGCAGAAATAGCAAGAGAAGTGCAAGAAGAAATTTTACGATACATACTGGAGAACGAGAATGTTGATGGTGCTATAAAATATGTCAGGAAGGTCATAAAGGATCTACAAGAAAGAAAGATTCCATATGATAAATTAGTAATTTGGAAAACCCTATCCAAATCATTAGAGGAATACAAAGCAAGGGCCCCTCATATAACAGCCGCAAGAATTCTAGAGGAAAAAGGATACCATGTCGGGCCAGGAGCCCAAATTGGTTTTGTTATAACTAAGGGTAGCGGAATACTTGCAGAAAGAGCCAAACCATATCAGTTTGCGAAATATGATGAAGTAGACATAGACTATTATATTAATAAACAAATAATCCCTGTGGCATTAAGGATTCTCTCAGCATTTGGAGTTACAGAATCTGATCTAAAAACTGAAAGAAGGCAAGTCTCTCTTACTGACTTCTTTTAAACAAAAAAAGAAGAAGGGGGACCCCGATCTACCAGGGAGTTGGAACTGGCTTTGGTATCCCATCACAGGGGAAGTCGTCATCGTCAAACATATTTTTTCACCAAAAGTAAAGCAAGAACGCAAATAAAAAGAACGAGAATATAGCACTTTTTAAGCCTGTTAGCAAAAAGACATGCTTTACTAGCCAAGTCCAAATAAATATCCTTACAATAGAAAAAATAAATTATTTTAATTAATAATTTAAGATAAGAGATGATGATTAAAGTGGGTGTGAGATGATTGAGCAGGACGTTTATGAATTTTGTAACCAGAGCATTGAGTATCTTGATTATACCAATTAGTATTAGCATTTACAATGTTTCACATTCTTCAATTGAGGCAAATTGCATATCACCCATAGTAGTAATTCCTGCTGGCTCTATCTTTTTTCTCATAAATTATATTTTTAGAACTAAAAAGAGTCAAAAACGCGCTTTGATGTATATTATACTTGCATTATTGTTAATGCTTTATATATTAACGCCACCAGATCGTTATTATTTTACTATTTATTATGGACCATTTATAATAACTCCTTTCGCCTTACACGAACCTTACGTAGCTCAAATTATTATCTACACGACCATTCTGATATTTGCATTGCTGAATCCAATTCTCGTAAATATACGGGGATTAACTATTTTCAAAAAGCGAAAAACGACTATACAATTGATAACGATAATCTTATTATGTGTCCTTGCACTTGGATATGCCTTAATACCTCCAATTCATATGCGTAGAAAGGAAAGCTTTTCTAACTCTCTAATAATATCAACAATGGGAGGCGATGTAGTGCTATCATACAGTATTAGTTTACCAGTTCCTTTTGATGAAGACAGCCCAGTTTACATGAGTGTTTTATTCAGCGCTGAGAATATCACGCCAAATTCACCAATAGTTTTAGATATCCTAATAATTGGAATAAAAATAAGCCTTAAGGAGGAGTACAGCGATATATTTGTGTCTCGAGTATCGCTAGATGGAATATCAATGATTGTCCCACCATATAGATTACACAATGGTTTTTCCGTGGACATCTATTTTACAGTTGAAATAGTAACAATAGCAGTTCCATTCTGTGATATGTGTAATACAACAATTAATATTAAGATTTAACAATACTTAACTTAATAAGAAAGGCCACTCAGCAGAGCCCAGGTCATCATGGTTCAGATAAGGTAATATCATCTCATGACCTACGAACAATTAGAAAGTCACATATATTAAGATTAAAACACGAATAACACATAACACTTTTATTTAAACAATTATCTATTAATATAACTATCTATTTTACATTCTATCTCGATCCTCTTAAAAATCTGCAAATTTAAAACAACCACCAAGCAAGCCTAAATTTGTATTACACCAGTAAAAAGAAATCTAATTCCTTATTTCAAAAAAATAAGTTAGAAAAAACCTCTATTTTGATAAAAAAGTTTTTATATGGGTTTAAAAATAAAAATAAGTAAGGAAAGTGGGAATAGGTGTGAATTATGGTTACGAGGTATGCTGGGCCGAGAGGGCTTGGGCTGTGGCTTCAGAAGACCCACCGGAGCATGAGGAGGACAGAGCAGGAGCTTGAGGTTAGAGAGGTGCTGAGATCTTTGGGGTTGGAGTTTGAGGAGCAGTACCCGATAATGCTGGGGAGCTGTGAGGGGCGTCCTGGAGTGAGACTTGAGGAGGGAGTGAGCTGGGCGGTTGTTGATTTTCTCATAAGGGTGAATGGCGAGGATTACGTGCTCGAATGTGCGAGGTTGACGATGGGGACTGATAGGCAGCATATGATGATGAGGGTTCGCCAGCGAGCTGCCTTTTTTGAGGTTAGGTTTTTTGAAATCAAGAGGAGGTATGACATGGGATGCATAGCGCTGATAGAGGCTCCGGAGCCGAACCTTGCTGATTATCTGCGTCCTAGGATACCGCATGCCGATTTTGTTGTTGATAGTATAGATGGGCTGAGGAAGATACTTATGGGGCTTCTTGCAGGTAGCAAACGGGAGTGTTGAGCTTTGGTACTGTTTAATCATTGTGATATGCTCATCGGAAGCTGTTGGAATG
>JBECUL010000135.1:0-3895 GCA_040225955.1 Candidatus Asgardarchaeum abyssi
CAAGCCGCTGATTTATATGGGTGGTGTGAAGAATTTGACGATCGAAGGAGATGCAGGACAAATAATAGTGGCCCTTTCGAAAAACGTAACGATAAGGAACGTCAAAATAGAGAATACCAACGTGGGTATAGAGATTGTGTATTCCAATGATATAAGAATCGTTAACAACACAATAATAAGTAGCGAATATGGAATACTCTTAGGGAGAACTAATAGTAGCATAATAGCGTACAATAGGATGTTGAGGAATTACTACGGCATATTCTTGAGGGATTCGAATAACAACACAATTACGAATAACGAAATAAGGGGAAATGAGTGGGGAATTTACTTGCTTGGCTCCGAGGACAACATCATAGAGGACAACATCATGAAGGACAATCAAGTCGATATAGGAGGTGGGCCACTGCCTCCCATTTTCAGGATCATTAACATTCTGCCGTATGTCATACCTATCGCTGCCTGCCTGCTCTTGGCAGCGCTTAAGCTTTTCTCTATGTGGAAGAGAAAGTACGCCACACGAAACGATGCTTAAGATCATATAAACAGCTTAATAATCTTAATTACTAAAAATGGTAACCGATATTCTTTATTATAGAATATCGGTTTTGTGAATGTGTGTTGATATCTTTATAGAATTCCAAAAAACAGCTAACTATAAGCTCCCAATATATGATTAAAACAGGAGCAAGATGATTTTTCATTTCAGCTTAGGTTATCTATAATCACCAATAAAGATAACTTTCTCAGATTTTCTGGTTGCATTATAGAATCGCTCGTCTGCTGTAATTACTGTTCCATTTACGTTTTCCGCTAGAGTGAAATATATTGAATCGTAGACTGTGATGTTAAAGTTTATTGCAATACGTAACGCATGATCTATCATATCCCAATCCATTAAGTGATAATTAATGGGGAGCTTCTTAATGATATTAGTAATCTCACTTAATGTGGATTCATCAATAACTCCAGATAGATAATACTTTCTTATCGCATTGGTAAACTCTGCTTGAAACAAATACGGCGCATGAAGATCTATTAAATCATCCTTGAAATCTTTTAATAATTGGATTGCGTTACTGCTAAATTTTTCTCTAACAAACCATTTTATGGCAACCGAGCAATCTACGACAATTATTTTCATCGGCTATCCCTATCCTCGCGGATAATCTTCGCAGATAGGTTTTCATCTATCTTTTTTGTTTTGCTTCTAACTTTCTCTATTTCCTCCAATAGCATTTTCATTTTCTCCTCCCTCACCCTCCTCTCTAAATATTTCCTTACTTCTTCTGAATAGTTAATCTTTAACCTCTCTAGTTCTTCTTTTAACCGCTTAGGAATTCTAATACCTAAAACAGTACTATTCAACAACATCACCCTATTTGATAACATATTATGTTAACTATTTATGTTTTTTTATTCTGATAACAAATACCAAATATTATTTTCTGAGTGAATGTGGCAACAGACAAAATCCTCTTAAAAACGCATAGATATCAGAGCAATTAGGAAAATTATTATTGTGTCCCTTTTACGTAAGAGTTTCCAGCAATATCCAGAAGGACGATTTAGAAAGACAAATCGAAGCCATTGATGAATACGCAAAAGAACGAGGTTGGCAAATTAAAATCCCCAAGGATATCGAATCAGGACTCAATGAGAATCAGAAAAACTATCACAAGCTTCTCGACAGTGTGGGGAAGTGTCGATGATTTAATCCCCATGAACCCAGAGGGGAGTTGAGGCTGATGCAACCCAAGTCCATTGTGAAGGTAAGCATAAATGAAGGTACTTTTACTCGCTTTCCTCGATGAAAACTCACAACGGACAGACTCCAAAAAAGTTAGATAGCTTGTAGAAAAATAGGAATCAAAATTAAAGTGTAATATCTCTGAGTAATATTCCTTGGGTTCGCTCTGGTCCAAAGCTGGCCATCATTACTGGCACTTTGAGATAGTCTTCTATAAACTCTATATATTTTTTGACGTTTTCAGGAAGTTTTTGGATACCGCCTTTACATATTTCAGTCCATTCTTCTCTTGAGAAGTCATCCCACCCAGGAAGAGTTTCATATATTGGTTTGCATTCAGCAAATTCTTTCATGCTTGCGGGAACATAGTCGATTTCGCCAAGGTCTTTATGGTAATATTTAACAGCAACTTTAAGTTCTTTTAAGCCAGATAAGACATCTAATTTAGTTATAGCAAGGTGAGTAAAGCGATTTAATCTATGAGCATGTTTAACTAATACTAAATCCAGCCAGCCACACCTTCTTGGCCTTCCAGTTGTTGTACCGTATTCATGGCCTCTTTTTCGTAAGTATTCACCAATTTCATCTTTCAACTCTGTTGGTACGGGTCCTGTGCCAACTCTTGTTGTATAGGCTTTAACGACACCTATGACATATTTGATTTCAGACGGTGGCACACCCAGTCCAGTACATACACCGCCAACGGTTGAGTTTGAGCTTGTAGTAAATGGGTAAATTCCATGGTCTATATCCAAATGTGTGCCTTGTGCACCTTCAGCTAGTATCCACTTACCTTCTTCCAATGCCTTGTGTAATATAAGTGAGGTATCTTGAATTAAAGGTACTAGGCGGTCTTTGATTTTCTCAAGCTTTGCTAATACTTCATCTGGAGTTGGACATTCAATATTATATTTTTCGAAAATTGGCAGCTTATAGTTAAAGAGAAGTTCTAATTTCTTCTTTAATTCTGAGAAGTCCTTCAGATCTACCATTCTTATGCCTATTCTGTCCATTTTATCAGCATAAGTTGGGCCTATACCTCTTTTGGTTGTTCCAGCAGCCAAATTTCCTTTTATACGTTCTTGTAAACCATCTAATAATTGGTGATAAGGCAGGATCATATGTGCTCTATCACTAATTATAATATTTGGTTTAATGCCCCTCGCTTCGAGACTCTCTATTTCCTTAACCAACTTAAATGGATTAATAACCATTCCATTCCCTAAAATTGATAATTTTCCAGAGACAACACCAGATGGTATAAGATGGAACTTAAATGTTTCATTACCTACAACAACAGTATGACCAGCATTATCACCACCCTGATATCTAGCTACGATATCAACACGACTGGCTAGGTAGTCAACAACACGCCCTTTTCCTTCATCACCCCATTGGGAACCAACTACAGCAATAATTGGCATAATTATTACCTACCACATTATTTCATTCAGACCATTTTACGTTTATCATTATCATTTAAAAATTTAATTAAACCTTATATCAGAAATTTTTCATGTTTCCAAGATAAAATGGAATGAAGACGAGATGCAGTAATCTTAAATTATTATTTCAGTACCTTTCCGGTTTCCATATACCATAGATACAAATCCAATTCTGCTAAATTGAGATTTGACCTTCTTGCAATTCCTCTCAATAGATTTTCAATTTCTAAGTATTTTATTTTCGTTAGCGTTTTTGGGGTCTGTCCGTTGTGAGTTTTCATCGAGGAAAGCGAGTAAAAGTTCCTCCATTCATGCTTACCTTCACAACGGACTTGGGTCGCATCAGCCTCAACTCCCCTCCGGGTTCATGGGGGAGTAAATCATCGGTCTTGACCCCACTCAGGGCGACCCCGAGTCCCCGCATGAAAATGTTGAATGCTCCAACAAACTGTCTATCGGCCTCGAAACCACACTTTAGGCATTTCACCAGCCCGTTTCGGGACTTCAGACGGCTCCCACATATCGGGCAGGTGGATGAAGTATAGGCGGGATCCACAAACTCTACTTGGACACGATACGAGAGTTTGTGGACGATTTTAGCCCATGTTGACCGTGAGAGTTTGCGATTGAACTGCCTACTTCCATTTCTCAACATTTTAAATTTATTCAAGTTCTCAAAGATGAAGACTGCATCGGGGAA
>JBECUL010000136.1:0-3765 GCA_040225955.1 Candidatus Asgardarchaeum abyssi
TTGCTGTTGGGATGGCGACGAATATTCCTCCACATAATTTATCTGAAGTAGTTGGGGCAACAATCCATTTGATTGACAATCCAAAGGCAGGCTTGCAGGATTTGATGCAATTTTTTTTAAGGGAATAGCTAAGGCACCAAGATATCTATTTATAAATAATGGAGAAGTTGAATTATTAAATGCTGAAGAGATTTGGGGATTAGATACTACTGAAACCGAGAAGTATTTGAAGAAAATTCACGGTGAAGATTGTAAGGTTGCTTCTATAGGTCCAGCTGGAGAAAATTTAGTGCTTATGGCTTGTATAATTAATGATGAACATCGCGCTGCTGGGCGAACAGGTCTTGGAGCTGTTATGGGCTCTAAGAAACTTAAGGCAATTGTTGTATCAGGTGATCAAAAGGTTCCAATAGCAAATCCAGATAAATTTAAAGAGGCCTCTGCAAAATGGATAAAAGCTATGCGGGAGAACTCTGTTACTGGTCAAGGATTACCAAAGTACGGTACTGCAATACTTGTAAACATTATAAATCAACATGGCATGCTCCCATATAAGAACTGGCAAACGGGCGTGAATCCTAATGGAGAAAAGATAAGTGGTGAAACGCTTGAAAGTAAATATCTAATTGATCGACGACCATGCTGGGGCTGCCAGATAGGGTGTGGTCGTGTTAGTAAAGTGGAGAAAGGTCCTTATCAAATACTCTATACAGAAGGACCTGAGTATGAGAATATATGGGCTCTAGGCTCATCAACTGGAGTTGATAATTTAGAAGCTATAATTAAGGCAAATCACTATTGTGACGAACTTGGTATGGATCCAATCTCTCTAGGATCAACGATAGCTTGTGCTATGGAACTTGTCGAAAGAGGAATAATACCTGAGGAAGATCTTCAAGGCTTAGATCTCAGATTTGGTAATGATGCCGCATTAGTAGAAGCTGTTTGGAGAACAGCATATAAGAGTGGCTTTGGCAAATATCTTGCATTAGGTTCAAAGAGACTTGCTGAAATATACGGACACCCAGAATACTCAATGAGCGTTAAAGGCCTCGAGATGCCAGCATACGATCCACGTGGCGCTAAAGGTATTGGGTTAGAGTATGCAACATCAAATCGTGGGGGTTGCCACGTAACAGGATATACAATTTCACCAGAAATATTAGGTATTCCTGAGCAGATAGATAGATTTGCAACAGAAGGCAAAGCTAAATGGGTTAAGACATTCCAAGACTTTACATGTGTTGTCAACTCAACTGTTAACTGTCTATTCGTAACTTTCGCATTAGGAGTTGACGCCTATGTTGAACTACTTTCTGCAATAACTGGCTGGGACTTAACATCAGATGAACTAATGACAATAGGTGAACGTATCTATAACTTAGAGAGATGGATAATAGTGAAATATGGATTCTCTGCGAAGGACGATACTCTGCCGAAGAGATTACTAGAAGAACCTATGCCTGAAGGTCCATCAAAAGGCCATGTTGTCGAACTTGATAAAATGTTAAAAGAATATTATGAACTTCGTGGCTGGGTTGATGGAAAGCCAACTTCCGAAAAACTTAAGGAACTAGGTATTGAGATTTAACATTAAACTTTAAATTCTTTTTTCTTTTTTGATTAATTGGTGATATTATGGTTAAAGTTAAGGTTCTATTTTTTGCAACCTTAAGAGATCAATATGGAGTCAGAGAGATTGAAATCAATTTTGATGGAACCTTAAGAGGATTTTTTTCAGAATTAGCTAGGAGAATATCCCCAAAAATTAAAGAGGAGCTTTTTGATGAAAATAAGGGAAATGTAAGGGAAAATATAATATTTTTAGTTAATGGTATAAATCTAAAATTTGTTGGGGGGAATCAAGTTCGATTTAAGGACGGTGATACAGTCGCTATATTCCCACCGATTGGTGGTGGTTGAGTAATTTTTAACTTTAATAAAAAGAGAGAAAGTTATTTATTTTTCGGTTAAATAATTCTTAGCAAATTATCTATTCATAAGGGGGATTCGCCATGGAAGAGTATCCCGACGTAATTCAAATAGATATTACCAATCGTTGCAACTTTTCATGCATTATGTGTATCCGTAATTTTTGGGAAGAAAAACTAGGAGATATGCCATTTGACTTATTTAGAAAGATAGCTGATGAGGCATTTCCTAATATAAAACGTGTTACATTATATGGTGAAGGTGAGCCTCTTCTGCATCCAGATTTTATAAAAATGGTAAAATTAGCAAGAGAGAAATTACCTAAAGAAGGTACAATATTCTTTAGTACAAACGGTTCTCTTCTCAATAGGAATATTGCTGATACTTTATTAAGGGATATTGGTGTTGACTCCATCGCTTTTTCTGTTGACTCATTTGATTTTGTAAAATTAAAAAATATTAGAATTGGTGCTGAGCCAAGTATAATTTTTAAAAATTTAAGATATCTATCAAAAATAAAAGATAAAAGTGTCAGAGATTTCAAACTTGGAATAGAAGTCACTTTAATGAAATCTAATTTAAAGGATTTGCCTCATATAGTGGATGTTGCTGCTGCATGGGATATAGACTTTATTAGTGTATCTCAAATAGTTCCTTATTCGAGGCAATTTGCTGACGAAATTTTCTATCTAACAATAAGTAAACAATCGCTAGAGCTCTCTAGAGACATTTTGGAAGCTGGATGGGACATCATTCTACAGTCTATCTATGAGATATATGCGTTGTACTATGGTGGCAATCCATCTTTGGCTGCTACAAGAAAATTGAAAAGTCTATGGAACGAAGCTAGAAAAAGAGGAACTGATTTAAATCCGAATCTTGTAATTTTACATAAGGGTAAAATAAGTGAAATAAAAAAGGCAGAGAAGATATTTGATAGGGCTAAGAAGCTTGCCATAAGATATGGTATTGAGCTAGAACTGCCAAATCTATTTCCTGATGATTATACACGTTCATGCCCGTATGTTGATAAGAATGCTACTGTTATAAGATTCGATGGCGAAGTAGCTCCTTGCCTTAACTACTTATACACGCATTATACCTTTATAAATGAGCATATGAGATTAGATAGAAGCGTATCTTTCGGTAATGTAAAAAATCAAACTATAAAAGAAATCTGGAATTCTGAAAAATATGTCGCCTTTAGAAATATACTAAAAGATATGAGGAAAAATACCCCTTGGTGCGGCAATTGCCCATATTCCTCTACTGGATGTTGGTATAGTTTTACTAATGAATATGATTGTTATGGAAATTCTCCTTCCTGTAGTGAATGCCTATATAGTGTTAATGTTGCTAAATGTTTAATATAACTAAATTAAAACTTTTATTTCTCGAAAAGGATGAAGTATTCTCCCATCAAAAAAGAATGAATATGCAAAAAACTTCACACCTACGCTTCTTGCATCTCTTACAGCTTTAGCAAACTTTATATCAGTTCTCATGTTTGGAATTACAAGATTTGCATCTGGTCGCATGACAACAAAGAGTATTGCTGCGTCATATCCTTCTCCCTTAGCTTTTATTAATTCACGAATATGTTTCTCTCCCCTCTCAGTTGGCGCATCTGGAAACATTCCATATCCATTTTCAACAAGAGTGCATCCTTTTACAAGAATACCGCAGAAAGCCCCCAGATTATATCTGGGGGATGAATGCAGTCTGGGAGGGAGGGCTGGGTGGTGGGAACGCAAATTTTTAAAAACAACAAAACAAACAAAAGAAGAAATGTGAGTAGCCATGCCAAGACGCAAACACGCCAAATGGAGAATA
>JBECUL010000137.1:0-3714 GCA_040225955.1 Candidatus Asgardarchaeum abyssi
CTGTACAGAAGCAGTCGTAATGCTTTCAATTATACTTATATTTACTTTCTTTAATTTGAAGATGTATAAGAAAGACTGAACCCTTATATTAAACATAGAAGGAGAGGAATAAATGATTAAAAGAAAGAAAAGCAAAATAAGTGAGATAATAATATGGATTTTACTTATTTGCTTTGCAGTTTTTGCAGTATTACCGGTTTATTGGGCATTTGTTTTATCCTTTAAATCTGATAAGGAGATATTAATCCAGAGTCATTATCCTTTTCCTAAGAATCCAACTCTGGAACAATATTTTAAATTATTTAAAAAACAACCTTTTGCCCGGTTTTTATTAAACAGTTTTATTGTATCTTTTGTTGCTACCTGTTTTGCGCTGCTTACATCAACAACGGGCGGTTATATATTTGCAAAATTTAACTTTCCTTTAAAAAATGTTTTGTTTATAATCATTCTGGCAACAATCATGATACCCATTCAAGTTTATGCAATTCCCCTTTATTTAATGATCAGAAACATTGGCTTAATAAATACGCTATCAGGAATAATTGTCCCGGGAATAATTATGTCAACCGGAATATTCTTTATGAAGCAGAATATTGAAATGATACCCGAGGAATTAATAGAAGCAGCCAGAATAGATGGTGCTTCAGAATTAAAAATATTTCTTAGAATCATCGTTCCGCTTTCCAGAAGTCCAATGATTGCTATCTCAATAATATCATTTACCATAGTTTGGAACGATTTTTTCTGGCCATTAGTAGTAACAAGCAGTAAGGAAATTTATACAGCTAATCTGGGATTAAGTTTATTTTCAAGGCAATATGTAACAGATTATGGTGCCCAGATGGCCGGTTCAATTGTATGTCTTCTTCCGCCTTTAATAATATTTATTTTCCTCAGAAAATATATTCTGGAAAGCATCGCTCTTAGTGGCTTAAAGGGTTGATAATAAGAGGAGGGAAATATGTCAATATATAAATCTATAAGGTATTATAGTGCCAATGGTTACAACGCTTAATGGTAATGAAGAAATTGATTTAGCAAAAACCAGGAAATTTACAGAACATTTTTACATCTGGCAAAAGAAAAGGCAGTTCAGATGATTAAAGATAGTTCAGGTGATTTTATATATTTTCAGGTTTGTTTGAATATAATAAATTGTCCACAAAATTGAAGTTATTTTTATTAAATGATACTGAAATAAAAATCTATTTTTCTAGCGATCCTAAAAAAATTGAAATAGAAGGAAAAAAAGTGTCTTCCAAGGATTTTGTATGGATAAAGGAGAGTGATCAAGTATGTATTAAATCAAGGAAGGGATTACAATCAATAGTCTTTAGATAAAAAATTGCATTTGATTAATTATAGAGTTTGTATAAACATTTATGTTTACATAAAGTATATTTATAGATTTTAAACAATAATTAGTATTAATAAAATTTTATTTAAATATCGCAAGGAGGGGAATTGATGAAATATAGGAAGATAGGAAAATGGGGAGCACGCCTAAGTTGTTTAGGGCTAGGTAGTTGCCTTACTATTGGATTTAAATGCAGTGAGAAGGAATCAAGGGAAACAATCAAAATGGCTTATGATAATGGAAAAAAATATTTTTGATACTGCAAATGCTTATAATAATGGGGAAGCAGAGAAAATACTTGGTAAGTATTTAAAAGATTATCCCCGCTCATCACTTTTATCGTGACTAAAGTTTTTGCACCAATGGGTAAAGGGCCTAATGATAAGGGATTATCTGCAAAACATATATTTGAGCAGTGCCATGCAAGTCTTAAGAGGTTAGATATGGATTACTTAGATGTTTATATGTGTCACCGGCCAGATCCTAATACACCCTTGGAAGAGACTATTTGTGCAATGGAAGATTTAGCCAGACAAGGTAAAATATTGTATTGGGGAACAAGCGAGTGGTCTTCTGCTCAGATTGTAAAAGCGCAGAGTATTGCAAAACAAATTGGAGCGCGACCTATGATCATATAATGAACCAAGATATAGCTTGCTTTATCGTTACCCAGAAGAAGAACTTTTTCCAACAACTATGGAGGAAGGTATTGGCAATGTAGTCTTTTCGCCTTTGGCACATGGAATGCTTACTGGTAAATATCTACCCGGACAATCTTCGCCTAAAGGTAGTCGTGCTTTTGATCCGGATCAGAATGAAGTTATGTTGGAAATGTATTGGAACGAAGAAAATAAGGAAAGGGGGCAAGAACTTGTTAAGATATCCAAGGAAATGAGTGTAACTGCAGTTCAACTTGCTCTTGCCTGGTGTTTAAAACGAAAGGATGTAACAAGTGTGATTCTTGGAGCAAGAAGAATAGAGCAGCTTAGAGAAAATCTCAAGGCAGCAGAAATAGAAATCCCAGATGAAGTAATGAATAAACTAGATAAATTATACCCACTAATTAAATAAGCATTTTCCATAGTAAAATTGTATATATGAAAGGAGTTTATAAATGATTGATACAAATTGTTTTTTTGGGCATTTGGTTAATACTGAAATTCAATTAACTAAAATAGTTGATTTAGAACCAATGATGAAGGAGGGTATTAAGCAGGTATTTATAACATCTACAAATGCTCTACAATATGATGCAAAAGAAGGGAACAAAGCGATAGTGAATCTTACTAAAAAACATAACCATCTTTTTCCCGTGATGGTTTTCCCTTTAGATATTGGCTACATAGGTGATGTCCAAGCTTTTCTTGATAATGCTACTTCGCTCTGCAGATTACGTATACCAAGCGAGAGCACAATTGATCAACAAGATAGAATGCTTAATAGATTTTTGGATACTTTTTCTGGTATTGGCAAAGGAATTTTAGTGGCATACAATTCTAATACACATTGTTTAATTGACTACATTGCGAAAAATTATTCGAAGTTATCTTTTATTCTTACAGGAATTAACTATCCTCAATTTCGTACAGCTTATAGTTTATTTGAAAAACATAAAAATGTTTATATAGAAACTTCGTATTTTCAGCTTTACCGTGGATTGGAATTTCTAATAGAAAAAATTGGTGCTGATCGAATACTTTTTGGTACTAATAGTCCTTTTTATGCATATCAATCTGCTGTTTTAAAACTCAAAAAAGCAGATATTAGTCAGAAAAACAATCAGCTTATTGCTAATGATAATATTAATCGAATCTTAGGAGGAAGTAAATGATTATAGATGCACATGCTCATTTTGGAATTATGGATGGTAGATCGGTCTTAAGTAAACAATTTGTGGAAACTTTAGATATTTACGGAATCAGCAAAAGTTGTGTCTCTTCAACAGAAGCGCAACATTATTGTGCTGAGACTGGTAATAATTCTGTTCTTGCTTTGATGAAACAATACCCTAAACGAATTATAGGTTTTTGTGTTCCAAATCCTTACCAACAACCTCTCAAGGAAGTTAAAAGATGTATAAAAGCTGGATTCAAAGGTATAAAACTCCATCCATGGGGGAATGACTGTTTTTTATCAAGCTCTCGCTATACACCTGTATTTGAAGAAGCAGAAGCCAAAGGTATTCCTATTCTTTTTCATAGTGGTGGAACTCTTAAAGTTCCGGATTTTAAGCATGCAACACCAGAGATGATTTTCTCTGTAGCAGAAAGGTTTCCTCAAGTAAAAATAATTATAGGACATATGGGATTGGAAAGATGGAAGGAGATGGTAGAGCGGGTTGTACCTTATAAAAA
>JBECUL010000138.1:0-3521 GCA_040225955.1 Candidatus Asgardarchaeum abyssi
TCTCCGTCTCATTATTAATCGCCAAGAAAATAATCATCCACGGGCCACTTATCTTTTGCGCCTAATTAGAAAGTTACGTAATCAATAAAAAGGTAATTGGTATGATTTACTATTTTAAATTCGCTGCCGAGTCATATACATCCTTATCTAATTGTCACTCAGAGATGTAATAATACATAAATAGATAGAAAATATTTCTTAGGCATTTAAATAAAGAGGATCTCTTAGTGAGTCTTAGATTCATCTTATGTAAAAATATATTATTCTTAGTAGAGCTTCAGAAGTATAAAGATGTTTAAAAAATTTTAAAAGATAGATCATATAGTTACAAGCATGTGGTGGTTATTTTGCAAAAGTTAAGAGTTAAGGGAGTCGCACTTCTGCTGATATTATACATATTAGTATTAGGTTTTAGTGGATATGTAGTTGATAGCAACTATAGTGATATGACTTTTGCGAATGCTTCTAAATATTCTCCGATAATCTTCACAGAACCAGGAGATAAGCCAATAAAGATTAGTTATCTATACAAAGATAAAGATAATATGTTAACTTACTATATATTTTGGAAGGATGAGTATCACCCAGATCATGTAATAGATTCGCTATATCGGTTTTTTAGAACCTTCTATTTTGGTTCTTCTGTGGATATAGAAAGAATAAAGATTCGATTCTATGAAAATAATACCCCTGAGTTGCTTATTTTTGAAACCGTTAACCATGAAGTAGTTGAGTTGTTAATAATAAACAAAACTTATGCACAATTTAAAAATGGCAGTATCGTTAAATGCCTAAGGGACTATCATCCTATACTTTATATTGTAACATGGAATCACATGTTTGGTTTAAAGCCCATTAGTGGCAAATCATATATAGAGAATAATTTCACAAATATCGAAAAACTAACCTTAGAAGAATACGTAGCATTTAAAATGTTTAGAAGATCCAGAATAAGTTTACAGTTTCTTATGGATTTACTCTCGTTGTTTCTATTACCTGTAGTGTTATTAGTAACTTTTGAAAACATTAAGAGGTGTCTTAAATGAACATAATAGCCCACTTATTAATCAGTTTAATCTTGTATGCGTTATTTAGGAATCTTTACCTTATTTCATTGCAGACTTTACTATCTGTGGACTTTATTATATGCGCGATCGCTAGTATTCTTCCAGATTTAGATCATATAAATATGATAGGAAAAGCTTTAAAGACTAAAAGATTTGGTCCAGAAGTAAGAACTTGGTTACATGAGCTTCCAGGATATCTTCTTTTTTCAATAATAGGTGTACTTGTTTACTTTTTCATATCACCCGAATTTGGTAGAGCAATACTAATAGGCTTCTCTACACATTATTTTTTGGATGCGATAAGTAGGCCAACAAGACCCTTTCATCCAGTTGATGATACAATAGTATTCTATTACCTTGCCCCTAGAAGCGATCTTAAAGCTCTTGTTATTTACGACGCTGGAATAACGGGGATGTTGCTTGGTGTTTTTTTCTTAATAACTACATATGCTATTAACTATGAAATATTTGGCTATGTGATTATTCTTTTAAGTTTAGCTTTACTTGTATGCACAATCCCGAAATTTGAAAAATATTCGAGCGCACATGTATCTGAAGAGGAATATAAAGAACCAGAAAGGCTGGGTGTTGCCAAACTAGCTAAGGAAATTTTACAAGCAATACTTAACCCCTTCGTAAAGCTTTTTTCTAGAATATCCCCTGATGCGATGAGTGGATTAGGGCTTGTTTTTTCAATATTTGTTGCGGTCTTTTTATTTATTAGAAATATCCCAGCCGCAACTGTTTTTCTATTAATTTCCTTATTCCTAGACACCATCGATGGAGAAGTAGCTAGGTATAGAAAAGAAGCATCACCATCTGGATGGATTATCGATGTAGCAACAGATAGATTAAGTGAAATTATTATTTCGATAGCATTACCTATGCTTTTCATATTGCTCACAATATTAAATACAGCACTATCCATTAGAAGTAAAATAACAGGGCAACATAGGATAATTCCGCTAAGGCATATAGAACTTATTATTTTCATAATAATTATTGCCTTCCCTGAACTGCAAGCTTTACTTTCCCTTCCGTAATTTTAAATCAAATGACCAATAAATGAATGGACTTGTTTCGTGCTATCATAGGAGTGAAACGATATCTGCTAATTTTTCTATTTTTTATTAAAACCCTTGCAGGACAATAATATTATTTTAAAAAATCGATAAAATTTCTAAATTTCTCCAAAAATTTCACCAAAAGGTTTATTTTTTCACCCTAAAAAGTAATAACTACACACAGAGATAGGGGGTAGAGTGATGAAGATAGTACTTACAGCAGACCGTACTCTAATGAGTAAATATCGCAATATACCACTTGGTGATTTTTTAGGGTGTGTACCCTCAGAGCGTGTGCCTAGGAAAATATATGATTTCATAAGCAAAGTTGAAGCTCCTTTGGATAGTATTGGTACTGCGAGAGTTGCACCTTATGGTCTAAGAAAAATTGAAGCTGCTCTTCTACGAGATGGTTTCTCTCGCAATGAGGTGGTTGTTGCACATTCAGACTATTTACATAACTTTATTGGAGAAGATACTGAAGTCGTAGTTGATTATACGATGGATCCTTTAGGGCTTGGACCAGTTTCAATGATGTTTACGATAGGTCACAAATATACATCATATAATGAAATTGAATTTAGAAGCCTAATGGATACTATTATGACGATCAAAAGGAAGAGAAATTTAAGTTTTAAAACAGTAGTTAGCGGACCTGGTAGTTGGCAACTTGTTTATAGGTTCGATGAAGCTAAAAACTTAGGTATTGATCATATTATCCAGGGGGAGGGAGATCATGTTGCAGCAGAGATTATTAACAGAATAATTAACAATTCTGCTCCAGAGATAATAAACATAACATCTTGGCCTTCTGTAGAACAAATACCAATCATTGTTGGAGCAAGTGTTCAGGGATTAGTTGAGGTAATGCGTGGATGCGGCCGTGGCTGTGCATATTGTATGCCAAACATGAGAGTTGCTAGGTATATCCCAATTGAGAAAATAGTTGAAGAGGTCAAAATCAATGTGAGATATGGTGAAGATAATATTTGGCTCCATAGCGAGGATATATTCCTCTATAAATTAGAGGATAAAAGAAATTTTATACCTAATACTGAAGCTATTTTGGAGCTTTTTGATGCAGTGATGAACGTGGATGGTGTTAAACATATGCATCCTACACATTGTTCCATCGCACCAATAGTTGCCGATTCAAACTTAGTACCACTATCAAATAAAATTCTAAGAGCCGGACCCGATAACTGGATAGGAATACAGCCGGGCCTTGAGACAGGATCAGGTGAGCTTCTAAGAAAATATATGGCTAACAAAATGAAGCCGTTCTCACCTGATGAGTGGCAAGATGTTGTCATTGAAGCTACGGTAACACTTAACGAAAATTACTGGTTTCCCGCCTATACGTTAATCGTTGGGTTGCCAGGGGAAACAG
>JBECUL010000139.1:0-3520 GCA_040225955.1 Candidatus Asgardarchaeum abyssi
TTCGCCATTGCCTAACCTTTTCTTTTATTTCATCATTTACTTTTAAGATATTTTCAAACTTTATCTCTTTCATTTTAGAATCCTTACTACTTTATAAGCTTCAGCATGTTTCAAACCAACTTTCATGCCCCAATATTTTGCGTTAAGTTTAACTCCCTCTAAAGACCTTGGATGAGGATATTCCCTTAACTCTGTCTTATATTCTTTAAGAGCCCTAAGCTTAACATTTATAGTTTCTGAAATATCATAAAATACATTAGGGGAAAAACTTAAAGGATAATTCCATTCCGTAGAGGATGGTAATTCAAAAGAATATATTTCTTTTACAGTTTCTCCCTTTATTGGTCTTGTTGCTGTTATTACAGCTTTATATGTAATTTGGTGATCAATATTTAAATCCTTTTCATAATGGGTAAAAATAATTTCTGGTTTTATATTATTTTTTATTTTCTCAATAACTTTTACAATATCCAAAAGCGGAACTGTATCGAATCGATTATCGGGAAAGTCACGGAAAAAAACTTCTTTAACCCCTAATATTGCATTGGCTTTTTCAGCATAATTTTTTAAATCTATAATTTCGTTTTCTCTTTTCTTTCTATTCCGTATATTATCTCGGGAAGTAACACCTTCACCTAATATTAATATATAAATTGCATGACCTTCTTTACTTAATCTTGTAACTGTACCACCACATCCTAAAACTTCATCATCAGGATGGGCTATAACTGTTAAAACTTTCATATTACTTACATCCTCTCGTGGCTATATATAAATTTTTACCAATAAGTATCATATTTTTTAGCTATTATTGGCTTGTTTTTCTTATTATTTGCCAGATTTCTGAATTAATAAAATCTGGCTTATTCTTGTCCCATATCTCATAAATACCATGTGCATCACTACCGATTACAAAAGGAATAGATGCTTTTAAAACCATATTTAAGAAGTTAATCGGTGGTAATTTATAACATAGGTTTATTTCTACAAAAATTTTATATTCTTTAACAGTTTGAATTATTTTGAGAATTTCATCATCTTCAAAATAAATACCATATTTCTTTGGAAGCAGAAGGGGATGAGCCCAAATATCTATTTCTTTTCTCTTTAGAACATTCAAAAGTGCTTCAATGTATTCTTCTTTTGTAGGCATTGTTTGCTTAAACCAAGAATGAAAAGCTCCATATACTAGATCAACTCTTTCCGCTACTTCGGATGATATATCTAAATCGCCATCTATACTTATTATTTTTGCTTCGCCACCAGATAATATTTTTAGTTTTGGTGATTCTTCCTTTGCAACTTCTATCTCTTCTAACAAATCTGAAAAATCATAAGTTAAGCTTCTTCTAACATGTTCTATTATCACTATTAACTTTAAATTATTCTCTTTTGCTTTATTAACACATTCCAAAACTGAGTGTTTTCCATGAACATAGTTAGTGTGAATATGCCAATCACTGGCAAATAAAAATTTATTTCTTAATTGCATTAAATCACTTTTATTCATAAAGAAACTTCTCTTTAAAATATCTTAACATTTTTACTCTTCTTATAGTACTCTGTCTGGGTATTTCTTGCCCTAGAGCAAGTTTGATTCCATAATATAATAAATTCACTCCTGCTGCATCATTAGCAACTATTGTTCCAGAAACACGTGGGTTAATCTCATATACAAGTGGAATGCCTTGCTTTGAATATTTCAATTGAATATTCACATTTAAGTGAAAACCAAAAACTCCAATCACTTCCTCCACCATATTTTCAACCACATCATTTTGAATTATTTCTCCAACTACTGAGGGACCTCCCAAAGCTATTATTCGCCTTCTAGGAATAACATATAAAGGCTCACCATTATATACTAAAGCATCAACGCTATAATCTTCACCTGGTAGATATTCCATTAGAACTATATCTGGAAAGTCTCTATAATCCCTCAAAATATCTATGAAATATTTCAGTTTTACCATGTTACTGGTTCTATCTTTAAAGAAGTCAAATTCCTCTTTTATAATCTTGAATCCCCTACTACCTCGAGCAAGTCTTGGCTTAACCACGAAATTGGCATAAGGATAATTCAATTCTTTTGCAAATTTTTTTACTTCTTCAATGCTTGCTGGCACACAAAATCTTGGGTAAGGTATTCCCTTTTCTTTTAAAAATTTTAACATTAATCCTTTATCATTAGATTTGTAAACAGTATCGTAATCGGAACAGAGAGGGATTATATTATTTTTAATAAATCTTTTTTTCTCTTTAGAAATTGAGAGTATTTCTTCATCAGAACATGGTATTATCACATTTATATTATTTACTCTTGCTATCTTCATTAAAGTAGAAGCATAATTTTTAGAATCACCGCTTGGAACGATATAACTTCTGTCAACAAAGTAGAAACCCACGGCTTCTTTCTGCATATCAACACCCACTATAAAAAGCCTTTCGTTATTTTCTGTTGCTTTTTTCTTTAAACTTTTTATAATCCCTGGTGCAACCAAACCACCTACGCTTGTTAAAATAATGCGAATTTCTTTCATTTTCGTCCCTGCCATGTTACAAATTCATAAATTCTAAGTCCAGCTCTTCCGTCAACAAGTTTTTTCCCTGCTGTAGATTTACTTTTTCTAGCATTTACATCTTCCAAATCTTTCAGTAAATTTTTTAATCTTTCTATAAAATTGCCTTCTTCATACCATCCGGCATACTCTAAAAACCCAGCTTTTTCCCATCCTTTAACATTTCTTAACTGGTTTTCTGTTACACAAATTCCTATTGTAGGTACTCCTACGCTCGCAAGTTCATATAATGTTTGTCCTCCTGCAGAAATGGCTATATCTGAATTTAGCATAACTTTTTTCATTTTCTCTGCATCTGGGTAATAAATTAAATTAGTATTTTTATCTGTATTTTTTTTGATTTCTTCAATATTATTAAAGGCTTTTCCAATAATAATATTTTTTTTAAGAGCCGAATATTCTTTATTTAATAAATTCATAATTTTGGGAGTCATATTTTTAGCATCATCTCCACCAAAAGTAACCATTATACTCTCAATTTTATCTTTTGTTTCTTTTTTTGGCACTTCCCAAAATTCTTTTCTTAGGGTAATATATTTGGTACCAAGAAGATATGTTACTCCATTCCTATGGGGATAATCCAGCTCTCCTGCATAGATACTACCATTTACAACAATCCCTTTTGGATAATTTAACCTTTTATTATCATCTATATATACAGATAATTTTACTAATTCAGATAAAGTACTATAGACAGAAATATCTGCTAAATAAGAATCGATAATAGCAATATCGGCATCTTTTACCTTTTCGAATAATTTACTTTTATCATCAAGCCAATTGAATATTTGGTAATTTACATCCTTTAATAAATATTCAATGTTATTATCTCCATTTATTATAAATTCTGGCAATATTCCTCTCTCTTTAAAAGCCTGATAAAGAGAAAGGCATCGGGTTATGTGACCAAAACCAATATTTTTACCACCTTCGGTTAATAT
>JBECUL010000140.1:0-3509 GCA_040225955.1 Candidatus Asgardarchaeum abyssi
AAGCCGGCGGCCACACGCACCCTCTTTAAATATTAGAAAACGAGCGACGAAGTTATAAGTTTTTCATATCAGACTATTTTTATTATATTCTTCTGCTAAAGTTCATAGTTCACGCATAGTCAAATTTATTAACTTAAAAATAAAATGTATTCCTGGCCAGGTATTATGCTCGATGACTGTAATTTACCCGGCTGAATGTATGATGATCGTTTAGCGGACTGAGAGCATACATCTTTCTATTTCTTCCTCTATGAGGATCGTCTCATCATCCTGCCAAAGGTTACCTGTAATGTATACCTCGCAATGGTTGTTCTTAAAGAAGTAAAATATAATAGCCTTCTCCTCTATCGAATTTGGAGATCGAAATACAATTGCGTAATTTTTCTTGTATGTCATTTTAAAATTATGTGGAAGAAGAGAATCCTTTAAAGAGTTTAATATTTTATCAAAGTGCTTATTTATATTCCTAATTGTGAAAATCCTATGGTAAATGTACGGAGCTACTGGTTCTCTATTAACAATCGCTATTTCAGTTTCAAAGACCGAAACAATTTCTAAGTTTTTTTCTGATAGTGCATTTAAAAGATTTTGTAGATTTATTATCTCAGATGAATCTAAAATTCCAGTTACTTCGATTAAATCTTTTAATAGAATTATGGTTTTCGAAAGATTATTTGCTATCAAATATCTTTTTTCTACAATATTGAATATATCAGAATCATCACCAATCCAACTATTAGATGTAAATACTTTTACAATCTCACGAAGTATCTCTGATATGGTATTTATACTCTCGAGCAGATATTTTGTATTATAGATTTCTTTTTCTTTCAGCAGTACACTATATTTATCTGATTGTATCTTATCAAACAATACATCTTTAAGAGTATCAATAATTCCTTTAGGGAATCTTTCTGATTGAGATAATAGATCAATTAATATTCTCTTACTTGCTGGTGTATTTATCTCCGAAAGAGCGTATATAGCCGCTGCAACTATATCTATATTTGGATGTTCTATAATTTTTTTTAAAAGGTTTACAGCGTCTGTAGTCTTTATCTCCCGAAGGATATCTATAACGTCATATAGCACGTCATCGTTTAGGTTATCTATCTCCCTGGCAAGAAAATCTACTGCGATATTGTCAAACGCTGCTATGGCATTCTTGTATACATTCTTAAGTTGTGGAGAATAATCTTCCATAATATATTTTTTAAATATTACCGGAATACTTTTTTCATCTCTCATTTCTGCAAGAACTAACGCAGCAAATCCAGAGACAAAACCTCGCCTTTTAAGTAGATTCCTTATGAGATCTACGTAGTTAAAATGTCTCGCAAGTTGATGAATAATTCCCCATGGGATTATCAATCTTTCTGAGATATCTATCTTATCCTCAAGATAGTCCGCGAAATTCTCCAATCTCCTTATCAGCTCTTCTATTTTATATCCACTATTCATCATTATCCCCATTTTCATATATCAATAATATCAATAAGGTATTGTTTATGTCAATAATAGCTTCTCAACAAAATCTAATACATGTATTGACAACTCAGGGGAAAAGTAGCCCACAATTAATCCAATGATTATTTGTGGAAATGTGTGAGCTTTAATCTTCATTCTAGCCCATATAATTAGAAGGACTATCAGGTAAAGTAACGGATTTATGCCTCTTATGATCGAAGATACAAAAGTTATGGCACACATAGCTGTTGATACATGTAAGCTCACTTTTGTTATATGATTTAAAAGTGAGATGATAAAAATCAAAATTAAGAATGTAATATGATATATCATTAATATATAACTTTCAAAAGCCCAACTTATTATGGCTCCTGATGTATAACTTACTGATGTAACCCTAAAATAAACACCTCTCTTTTTTCTATCGCTAATGAAAAAATCAAAATCGCCCCAATACACTTTCACAAGTATAGGGAAACTTGGTATTACAAATAAAAATATTATCGAAATTATCAGAGCAAATCTCCTTGAAATGGGATAAAACAGCTCTGGATACCAGATAATTAAATAACTTATTATTAGAGTGGAAAGTAAGGGTGGTGTGGTTAATAGAGATATTAAATATGCGATTTTTTCAGAGAACTTCTTTTTCTCGGATATAAACATCATATCACCAAAAATGGAAACCGTACAGATAGCAATAAAGTAATAAAAGAGTTATATTTATTTTGATTTTATTAAACATCAGTAAAAATAAATCTCTATTTTACTATTGATACATAGCAATGATGAGGGAGGGTTCGTCTGAAGAGGATGAGGTAAACATCTAGCGCTGAGCGTATTTCTAAGTAAACCATTATATCGCCTTATAAGGCGATATATAGATCATCCTTATTAGTTCCTTAAAAATTGCGCTAACGTTATCTCCCGTTTTTGCAGATGCGCTGAAGTATTTGAACCCATATTGTCTTACAAGTTTTGCGATTTCGTCTTTTGTTACCTCTATTTGTTTCTTTAAATCGCTTTTATTGCCTACTAAGATAAAGTTATTTTTAAATACATCAAAGAAATCAGCTCTAATTTTTCTAATTATCTCTGGAATCCAAAAGTTTTTCAAATCATCTAATGATAATGCATTTGTAAGATCGAAGACAAAGAGCCCCCCAGAGCTTCCACTGAACATATTTTTCATAAAACTTCTAAATCTTTCTTGCCCGGCAAAATCCCATATTTGTGCTGTTATTAAATCCCTCTGAATTCTGTATCTCATTGTGAAAAAAGCAGCTCCAATAGTAGATTTTAGAGTTTCTGGATCTGGAAAATAACCCCTAACTGCTCGTATAACTAGACTGGTTTTTCCTACACCTGTGTCTCCCAGTATCAAGATCTTAAATACATATTTTTGTGATGTACCAAACCACATGATTCCACCAAAATTTCTCCAAATAGAGCCCCTTAGTATTAATGTTAGGTTTTTTTCTTAATTTATACTTTATGGTTAGTGTTCAGGCAATAAATTTTTCTAGATTTACTATTTGGGAGTTGCAAATAATTTTGTTATGATACTTAAAATTTCTCTCAAAGTCAAAATTTCTCGATATTTCCAATTATACATAACGGAAATATTATATAAAGGATAAGAAAACCTTTATACTAGCCAAAATATCTTGGGGGTATTTTTTTGGTTGGCGGCTATATGGGTAAAATTTTAGACGTAGATTTAACCACTCGAACGATTAAAGAGATACCCCTTGACTACGAAGTAGCTCGAAAATGGCTTGGTGGAAAGGGTCTTGCTTTAAAGATACTTTATGATGAACTTAAAGATTTAGAGGCTAAAGGTATAGCTCCTGAGGATATAGATCCATTGGGTCCCGAGAATGTTTTAGTTTTTGCAACGGGACCCGGAACAGGGGTTCCAGGTTTTCCATCACCAGGTAGATATCATGTAATGGCTTTAAAATCTCCATTAACTGGAAGTATTGGTAGTGCAAATTCTGGTGGAGAAGGGGGTCCATATTTAAAGTTTTCAGGATTTGATG
>JBECUL010000141.1:0-3315 GCA_040225955.1 Candidatus Asgardarchaeum abyssi
AAGGAGATCGGTTTCTCCAGAATGATGATTGCTTTTTTTTTTTTTTTTGCCCTATCATTCGTTCTAAGCTTATTCTTCTATAGCTACGACACAATCATGATTGGAGCCTCCGCAGCAATATTCACGTTGGTAGCCATAGTTATGCTCATTAAGCCTCTCAAGTTTTCTTGGCTTTTCCTTATGCCCTTGGGCTTAGTTGCTATACTCTATTTCATCTATAATGTTTTTGCAGCTTACTACCCGCAGTTCGGCGAGTCCAGCATAGGCTACTGGGGGCATATCATAGGTTTTCTGACGGGTGTACCATTCGGTATTGCTTGGAGCCGTGGAAGATGGAAAAGAAATCTATTGATAACGATTATCCTCCTGCTTATCTACTCTGTGATAGTTGTTTGATATGCTTTCTTGTACTGCTATTTCCAAAAATGTTAAGAACAATATTTGATACTTTTTAAAAACAGATGCGTTTCGCAATTAAACACAAAATAACCAATTAATTCGGTTTAAGGGGGTCAAACTAAAAAAGGAGACGCGCGATGAAGATTTACTTCGGAGTGTGCGGTATTGGTTTTGGACATGCTGGACGTTGTCTGCCGATAGCTAATAAGCTTAGAGAGAAAGGAGCTGAAATATTATTCTCAACCTACAAAGATGCTGTCCATTATATTAAAAGCGAAGGGTATCCGGTTGTTGAACCCCCATCCATGGAAGCTATGGTTAAGCCTAATGGAACTATAGATTTTAGGCAAACGGTTGTTAAACCGGGACCTTTTCTGGCAGCCTTCATATTTACAAGGCAAATTGAGGCTGAAATTAAATTTATAAAAGCATTCAAACCTGATGTAGTTGTTTCAGATTCCCGAGTTTCGCCGCTTTTGGCTGCAAGGATGCTGAATGTTCCAAATATATGCATGGTTAATCAGTTTCAGATAATAATACCTAGAAAAAAGAGACTTCTTAGACTTGCCAAGCTCGTGGACACCGGAGAATTGGCAATAATCGGCAAAATATGGGTTAGTGGAACCGTTCCACTTTTGATTCCAGATTTCCCCCCACCATACACCATATCGGTTGGAAATCTCAGAATGCCAATAGCCTATTACAGACGCGTAAAGTTTGTTGGTCCAGTATTACCGGTTCACCCAAATGAGCTGCCAAGCAAAGAGAAATTACGCGAAAAGCTAGGATTAGATATCGATAAACCGTTGATTTTCGCACCTATAAGCGGCCCCCTAAAGGAGAGAGCTTACATAATTAACGTTTTGAAGAAAATTTTCATGAATTTCCCAAAAGATTACCAGATTGTTATGTCCACAGGAAATCCAAGCAACCCAATTAGTATAGTCAAATATAGACGGCATATGACCATATACAATTGGATCCCGAACAGATTCGAGTACTTGAAAGCATCTGATCTAGTGGTGTCAAGAGCTGGGCATGGAACATTAACCCAGAGCATATATTATGGCAAGCCTATGATACTCATACCAACACCGAGTCACACTGAGCAAATGAATAATGCTCAAAGAGTTGAAGAAATGGGTATAGCGAAGGTGATAGAGCAGAGCGATGTAAATGCTAAAAATCTGTTGGAAGCAGTGAACATGATTTTGTCAAGTGACTTTTATAAAAGAAACATCGAGCAAATACGCGAAAAAATTATGAAGATAAACGGCCTAGAAACAATAGTGAATACGATTTTAAACGTCGCTGAAGGGAAATGCCCTCTATGAGCTGAAAAAACCAAAAGTTACTTTTCATGGTCTATAATTTAGCCCTAATATATAGATTTCAGCACTTTCCTTTCTACTTGCTTTCGGCTTAAAAATTTCAACACGGCTAAAATGTTTTTTAACCGTATCCAAAAATCGATTGAAAAGTTCACCCTGAAAAACTTTTGTGAAAAAATTTCCCCCCGCCTTGAGCACGTCCAGTGCTATTTCCAGAGCGAACTCCGCAAGCTCTATTTGTCGAATGTGATCTAACTCCCATATTCCTGAAATGTTCGGTGAGATGTCTGAAATCACCGCATCTGCCGGACGCGGTAAAATAGCCCTTATCCTCTTTAAGGTTTCCTCCTCTCTAATATCGCCGATGATTACATGAACATTTTCATAATTTAAAGGCTTAACCTCCCTTAGATCAACACCTAAAACAAAACCTTCCTCACCTACAATTTGCCTCGCAACTTGCAACCATCCGCCGGGCGCTGAACCTAAATCAACAACCACATCACCAGAATGTATGAAATCATATTTTTTAACTGCCTGTATAAGTTTGTATGCTGCACGTGATCTATATTTTTCTTCTTTGGCTTTTCTATAATAATAGTCTCTTTTCCTCCTTTCAAGCCATCTCCTAGACAAGTAATTATTCACCAAATGTTTATTCCTTGAGGATCCACCGCGTTAGTTTCTCACAGTCATTTGGAGAAATATTGCTTCCCGCTCCGCATCTTGAGATTTCTTCGCATGAGAGACATGGGCAATCTATTATTGAGTCTATGGATATTGGCTGCCGCTTAGAATAAAGTCGGCACCGAGTGATTTTGCGTGGTCAGGGCATAGAGAGGCGTAATTTCCGCCGAGAATGATTTTTGCGTGTGGATAAGGGCTTCTTAATACCTTTGCATAAAGCATCCTTGCCAATTTATAATCATTTGTAAATTTAGCCTTACCAGTAACCTTTGCTAATGCATCAATCCTGGGGATACTCTTACCAACATATTTATATTCACTCATCTCTTGACCTCCATATGAATTATGGAAAATTTATTAAACTTTCTAAACTGGGTTACTACCACCAATCCCTTTTCTTATCTTGTCCGGATAAACGCGTCCCTGTCCCTCTTCATGCAAACGGCGAAGATATTCTTTACAAGAAGAAAATGCATGGTAATGTCTGCCCCTGAAAAGTGTGCACATCTTGCACAATTTATGTGAAACAGGACACATTATCTCGTCTCTCTTTGACATTTCTCCCACCCCTTCCTTTGCCCCAGTTTAAGAAACAAGTATGTTTTGTTTTTTTATCTTGATCTATTTTTCAACCATACCCCTGCTCACAATGGTATCTAACTTCTACTACCAGCTAACTGTATTGACTCAACAATCTTCTTGTATCCTGTACAACGACACAAATTCCCTACTAATGCAACCCTGATCTCTTCCTCAGAAGGACGAGGGTTTTCCATAAGCAGCGCCTTAGCTGACATGAGCATGCCAGGAGTGCAGAAACCACACTGCACACCAAATCCATCAATAAATGCCTGCTGTAAAGGATCAAGTTCCCCATCCCTGGCTAACCCTTCAACAG
>JBECUL010000142.1:0-3173 GCA_040225955.1 Candidatus Asgardarchaeum abyssi
TCAGTTCCCGTAATAAGGGAAAGGAAACCAGAAAATCATAAAAAGCACATAACTAAAGATGGAAAAAAACAAAATGGCAGAGGCTAATAAACTATTTGAGAAACTTCATTTAAATAATAATCCCTATTTTACGGCCCATTCTTACCCTTATATGTGCGGGAAAGTTTACTCAGATTAAACCATTGTTAAATTCTTTTAAGGCTGTAGTGAGGGTGTATCCTAATATTGACGGCACTATTTATAAACACAATCTAATAACCTATATCAGGAACTTCTTTCAACTAGCGGTAGAATTTCCACTTAGAGAAACATTTAATGAGCTGTCTTTAAATTGAAGTCCAATATTTGTTATAGCAGTATGTTTTGGTTCAAGTTGTTTTGATATAGAGTTAAAAAGAGCTTGGTTTGGATTTTGAAGAGTCGCTCTTGCTTTTCCTTCTATATCCACAGCAGCTAAAGCTATTTTTGCAATAAACCCAGCTTTTTCGTTAACTTTTAAAGAAACCAGACTTAATTCATCTTTTTTATTACTGTTTCCTAAAACACAGTCTATTTCTATAGAAGCGGAAATTGGTTTGTTAATTACTACTATTCCATTTACTTTCCCTTGATTGTTTTTAATATTTACATCCATTTTAGAAATAGAAGCATCTACTGTGTCTTGGCTGGTAAGAAGACCAGAAACAACACCTTTCATAATTTGTTCAACATCTTGGCCAGTCATTGATTGTTTAAATTTACCTGTTTGTTTAATTGAGCTAGAAATAATTTCAAGTAAGGGAACATTTGAATGTAACTCCGAACTCTTATTTTCCATGTCAGAATTATATACCATCTGAAGTTATTTTTCATGCTCGTGTGTGGGAAAGTTCACCAGGATTAAACCAATTTTAAGATTACTTCCAACTTCTTTTATCTGTATATCCCAATTTAATTGACTTTATCAAATAAATTTCTTATATTACTCCTAATGTCACCAGAAAAGAGACCAGTAGATGTGAGATGCCCAGAAAGTAAGAAAAATATTACTCAACCACAGATAAATGTTATTAAAGATCAAACTTTCGTTGAAGATTTATATCATATAGTAGAGGCTTGTGGAGAAGATTCTTTACAAGCACTCAATAAACTTTCAGGAATTGCTATGGGTGGAAATAAACAGGCTAGGAAGTTTATATACGAAATAGATGATGCCGTAAAAGATGGAAAATTAACTCTACCTTCAAAGAAGGTACCAGAAGCGAATAGGGTAGATGGAACAAAAAAATTATCAGATGTTATATTTATAGCCACTCATCCATTACTTACGTTAAGAACTGCACGCAGACGATTATTCGTTTCTTTAGACACGGAAAACCCTCCATCAAATTCAACCGTTGAAGAGTTTTATTTATCTTCTTTAGCCGAAGCAGCTAAATTACTTAAGAAAGCTGAAGAGAATGAAAAAGGCGGTATTCCTAAAAGTGCTTGGTCTAAAGCTGACCAGGAAAGATTAGAAAAAGGAGAAAGACCATTAGGCCATCCAAATCATCCAAATATTTAAGTTTAAAATAATAAAAAGATAGTAATTCCTATTTTAGGATCCATTTTTACTATATGTGTACGAGGAAGTTTGCCAGAATTAAACCGATATTAGTATTTTTTAAGGCTGTAATGAGAGTATATCCAAGCTTTGAAAAGATTTATATATATAAAGATTCTGTTGACTAGAATTAACAACTAATATATTTTTATTTATTAATGACTAAAGAATCTAATAATCATTCACAAAATTATGTTCCCAAAAAAACTAATATTCAAATACCTAGAAAATCAGTTCCCGTAATAAGGGAAAGGAAACCAGAAAATCATAAAAAGCACATAACTAAAGATGGAAAAAAACAAAATGGTAGGGGTTAGTGAACTATATCAGAAGCTTATTTTTATATAATACCTTTTTTGTTTAATTCTGTTTTTAGTTTTTTTCCATTTGTAAAAAGGATAGTATCAAAACCAATTTTTTTAGCTGCTTTTATATTTTCAATTTTATCATCTATAAATAACACCTCTTGAGCTTTTGTATGCAATTTATTTAAAGCAAAAAAATACATTTTCGGGTCAGGTTTACTTAAACCTATTTTGTAGGATAAAAAAAGATAGTGGAAGCAATTATATAACCCCCTATTCTTATTTATCTTTGCGTGGGCACTAATAGTATTTGAAAGAACTGCAATTTTATAACCATTGTTCTTTAACTTTTTTGCAATATTTAGAACATCTTTATTTTTCTTAAATCTAGCAAGGTATTCTTTTTCCCAGGGGGATTTTGAAGGGATTTTACTATTAGAACCGCTATCCAAAATAAATTTTTTCCAGAATATTTTTTCAGATATTTTCCCTGTACTAAGAAGAGGAATGAGCTTGTGACATGTGCGATGAAACTGTATTTCACTTATATGAAAAGTTTTTGAAATATCTCTTGAAATAAATTTGCCGTTACTGGTATGTAATACTCCACCACAATCAAAAATTATAGCCTTTATCATATTTGATATTTTATCACTTTAAACCTTTTGCAGAAGCTAGTAAATTTTATCGTATCTTATAAGGAAGGTAGTCCTAATTCTACGCCACTTTCCGAAAGTATGTGTACGAGGAAGTTTACCAGGATTGAACCAATCCTAACTTCGTTTAAGACTATTATAAGTGCTTATCCTAATTTTGAAGTATTTTTCTTGGCTAATTCCTGAAGCTGATTTATGGTTCTATCCTTACCAGCCATTGCTCTACGATTCTCAACTTTTCCATCCCAATTGATACCCACAGTACCCAGTAAACCAAAAGGAATCTTACCTGATATATTATCCTCCGTATATATAGGAATTAATCTTTTTTTATTTTCTACTTTCTTAATCGTGGCATTACTTAGACAGGTACTTATAACCTTATCTTTTTCTAAACTTTCAGACGGGATAACTAATACTCCTGCAGTTAAATCCATAACAAAAGATAAATTAGCTGAAACTACAGAAGTCTGGCTACCATCAATTATGTCATGTACATCAACAATTCCAACTCCATTTTTAGCAAGTTCTGAAACTACTTCACCTGCAGTTTTATCCATATCTTCTTTTGAGTACAAAAGTAAAAATGAACCTTTGATTTCAGTTTCACCTTTTTCAGTAAGAGTTGCA
>JBECUL010000143.1:0-3133 GCA_040225955.1 Candidatus Asgardarchaeum abyssi
AAAAAGGAGTGCGGCGGAAAAAATAATTTTTTCGCAGCCAATACGGATTTTTCACCTAATTAATGCGGAAGTACTGTAAGTAGATTTACTACTACAGTAATACTGCTTTTACGCCACTGTAAAAACAATTAAGATGTCTAAAGCTTTTAGTTAATTAATACAAAAATTTTATTTAAGGGTCCACATTTTTCATTTAACTACTAAAGGTGGTAGTTTTGGAAAGATACGAATTTATGGTATCAGCCCCTGGTAGAATTACCATTTTTGGAGAGCATCAAGATTATCTTGGGCTTCCAATAATACCTGCTGCTATTAATAGGAGAATCTATGTTAAAGGAACTAAGATTGATAGAACTGAACTACAAATATACCTTTGGGATATTGGTATTAAAATATTCCTACCACTGAATAAAATACTTCCTTATGAAAAACCAAGAGAATATATAAAGAGTGTCTTAAACGTTTTCTATAAGCATGGATATAAATTAGATACGGGATACAAAATTGAAATTTATGGCATGATCCCTATAGCATCTGGACTATCTAGTTCCTCTGCTTTAGTAACTGCTTTCATGAAGTTTTTGCTTGAGACAACTGGTGAGTCTTTTTCAGCAATGGACTTAGCTATGATGGCATACGAAGCAGAGGTTTTAGAATTTAAAGAACCAGGTGGTTTTCAGGATCACATAGCCTCTAGTTTTGGGGGAGTAGTGTATATAGAACCTCAACTTCAACTGCCACCAAAAGTGACACGATTACCAAAGATAGAGGGATATTTTGTTATAGGGAATTCTGGAGTGCAGAAACCAACACTGCAAATTCTCTCAAGGATAAAAAATGATGTAAACTTGGCTGTTAGAGAAATAAGGAAACATATTTCATTTAATACACTTATGGAATTAAGCATATCTGATATCGAGAGTATATCCAAGGAAAAAGAAATACCTAAAATAGATCAACTTACTGCAGCTTTAGAAATAAGGGACATTACATTAAGAATGAAGGAACTTATAAAAAGTAAAAAATATACGCCAGAAGACATTGGAGAGAACCTTAATACGCATCAACAAATATTGCGTGATAAATTGAAAGTATCCACTCCAGAATTAGATAAAATGATTGAGATTTCTCTAAAAAATGGGGCTCTTGGTGCTAAAATAGTCGGAGCTGGGGGTGGTGGTTGCATTATGGCATACACTATTAAAGACCCAGAAGCAATAGAGCTTGCTCTGAAAGACTCAGGTTTTGATGCATTTACTGTAAGTATAGATGAAGGGGCAAGGGTTGAGAAACATATTATTGATGATAATGATAATAATGAATTATCATCTGTAATATGAGAGGGATTACTATGTCAAGAGAACTTACGTTGCACGAAGCCCAGAAAATAGTAGATGATTGGATAAATCAATTTGAGGAGGGTTATTGGCCACCTCTTGCACAACTTGCAGACTTAGTAGAAGAAATAGGTGAACTCGCTAGGATAATTAATACTTTGGAAAACATTAAGAAACCGAAGCCAGGAGAGAAAATAAATGAACTTGAGATGGAGATGGGTGATGTTTTATTTAGTTTAATTTGTCTTGCAAACTACTATAAGGTAGATTTGGCTAAGGCCCTGTTAAAAGTAATCAAGAAATACGATACTAGAGATTTCAATCGATGGACTCCCAAAAAGCATAAAGAAAAAAGCTAGTCTACTCCCCGACAAAATTTCTTACTATCCATCGGGAAGATTAAGATCGGGAAGATCTATTTGATTTAGGTTTGTGAATTTGTGAATATGAAAACCAAATTTAAGTGTTCTGTCTCCTCTATTGCGTTTTTAACCGATAAAATTTTCAATATTTTATTAATGAGATAAGAAATAGTGAGATACGAAAAAAGAGTTTTTTGTCGTATATTCATTTGGGCTTAAAATTAGGAATGAGTATCCGTTCCATTTTATTTTCCCGATTGCATCATATCAATGAAAGAAAAGATAGTTAAAAAGAGGATATGCAAAAATCATAAAATCATAAACAGCGTGAAGTGTTATTGGCGCAAAAAGCCTTCTTTCAAATAACTCATATAAAATGCCTATTATCACTCCTAGAGTAGCAGTGATTAATATTGTTGGCCACCTTAGATGAGCAAGACCAAAAATAATCGACGCAATAATAATTGCTAAGATTTTGTTATCAAACTTAATATCAAGGGATTGTTGAATAAATCCTCGAAACAGAATTTCCTCTGAGAATCCAATGATAATTGTAGAAATAGCAAGCAAAAATAGAATCTCTAATGGTATTTGAAAAGAATATGCAGCTTCTCCTAAAAACAATACTGCGATGTTTTCCATGAATATAGCTAAAAGGACTCCTAAAATAAGTCCTACTATAACTTCCCGTACTATCTTATCTTTTTCAGTACAAGCCAAACCTGTCCATTTTAAGGTGGCATCAAGGTTATTAAAATGCCAGTATATTGGGAAAAAGAGGATTATCTCAAAAAAGTTTAGAAATGCAAGAGCAGTTATTGTAACAATATACATTTCTTGGTGTGTTATGGGATTGTATATAAGCATTAATGAAAATAAGAGCGATGGGAAAACTATTAAAGCTAAGGCTTGAAGAGCTATAATTCCTACTACTGCCGAGCCTAAAATTTCTCTCCAAGATCTTGCAATAACTCTATTTCCACAATAATTACAATACTTAGAATCAGGATCAATAAAGGTTCCACAAACTCTGCATCGAATTTTGTCGGATTTTGATTCAATATATTGATTTTTGTCCACATTAATTCCCCTTTTTCTTTTTTAATCGGTTGATTTTACTTTTCATATGTAGTATATAAAATCATCTCTTTTAATATTTCTTCTAGTAATTATCTGTAGATATAATAACTTGTTTTATAAATCACCTATTTTCTAAAAGTAAAAAAATATAATGTTTTTTTAATTCAGCTAAAAGATTTGTTTATAGCAAATATGAACAAATTTTAATACTAATTCTCTAATCTTTTGATTAAGGAACTTAACTGGTGAGGTAGATGATAGAAATTCGATTTCATGGCCGTGGTGACCAAGGAGCGGTGACAGCTGTTACTCTTTTAGCCATGGCATTAGCAAAAGAAAATAAATATGTTCTAG
>JBECUL010000144.1:0-3123 GCA_040225955.1 Candidatus Asgardarchaeum abyssi
TACTGTGTTGTGGGGGATGATAACGACGGGTAGTGATTTCGATATGGATCATGAGGCAAAGCGGCTCTACGAACGTAAGCTCAAAAGATTTAATTCGATGGCCGAGACTGGTAGGAGGGTGTTAACGGAGAGGCATAAAAAATAAAAGGAAGTAACGAGTACGAAGCATAGAGCGACGAAGTTTTTCATAGAAATTTAAAAGGAAAACGCAAAACTTCCCGCTTGTTGTCTCAAGTTCTTGAAACCAAGATCCTATTATGGGCGCAGAAAAATTTATTAGGAACTTTCAACATACCGTTGTATCGAAGGCCTCGATGAATAGAGGACGGCAACATGAATTTTTGAAAATCGTTTTCAACTTCTTCTAAGTCGGGTTGTATCGAAGGCCTCGATGAATAGAGGACGGCAACACACGAGCTCCGCTGATTAATTCATCGCAAATTTCAGCTAGCTTCTGTTGTATCGAAGGCCTCGATGAATAGAGGACGGCAACATGACAACTTGTGTACAGTAAGAGGTTCATTGCACGCACCAAATGTAGGTTGTATCGAAGGCCTCGATGAATAGAGGACGGCAACTGTTTTAGAATCTAAATAAACGTGGTAAGTGAAAATAATGATTATAGATCATTTTCTCTTACAGCCTCTTGAAACAATTGTCAATAATGTTTTTACAGTATTAGTAACTCTTATACTTTAGTTTGAAGGACTCAGAAGATTAATATCTTTATTTAAGATTAGGATGCCATATGAGGAAGTTAAAACAAAAAGAGGGACTCGTTATAGAGAAATAGAGGGAATACTTGGGAAATACGGTGGGAATCTTAAAAGATACATATCCGAATATGTGTGCAAAGAGAAAAAGAGAGAAATACAAGGTAAAAGAAAGGGAATATTTCTATCGTCAATGAAATATATTTTAGGTGCTGGAGGTCTTACAGCTCCGCTTACTGCTGTTTCCCAGTTGTTGCCATATATAAATGCATTACCCGACTTACAATTAACGGGATCGTTAACTTTTTCTCTTTCTGTAGCTGTAGTAACTACCGTTGTGTCAATAGTTTTTATTCGTTAAAGAATAAGCTAATGAGGTGAGCAGTATTCTTTTCGTCATGAGCATATAGCCTGGACATGGCTCATCTCTCTCTTGTTTGATAATTCTCCCAATCTCCCTACAGTATAATACTATCCACCTACTATCTATTTTTCGTTTCTCGCAAAAATCTTCCCATTGGCACATTATATATCATCTACAATTTTGCTTAATACCTGTAATTTTCTATAACCTCTTTATTAAACTTGCTTGAGGTTTGGTTATAGAGGAGTGCAGCAAAATGAAGCAGGGTGGTATCTTTTTATTTTAGCCAAAAACAGCTTATCATAAACTGAAGAAGGTTTTCCTTTCGCATGTAATTGAAGACCGTACCTCTGAAAAATATAACGGGTGGCATAATAGCCTAAGGGAACCAATACCTTTGGGTTTATCAATTTAGTTTTCTTCATCTAGGTAATAGCTGCATACTTTTAATTTCATCTACCTTGCTTGAGTGAAATAAAGGTCGAAAAATCTTTAATTTATAAAGAAGTTGCTTGAGGGTAGAGTTTTAAGCACCAAGTTCTGTAACGTAGTCAGTTACTCTTTTGTAGCTTCAAAAACAAATGCTATGAAAAGAATAGTATTGATGTAAAGCGAATAATGCAGTAATGTTCCAATGTGAAACAAAAATGTTCTTTAATCTTGCTTTCTTCCCATCTTTATTGCCCTTATTACAACGAATGACCCCTCACCATATCCCTCTTTTATCGGCTCGATCTCCGTAATTTCTGATGGTTTATGATATAATGTCTGGACAAAACTAAAATTTCCAAAACCTGCTTTTTTTAAGTAAAAAACGACATCGTGTACTGAGTAAAAGTTGGGGTTCAGTGGATGTCCGCATTGGTGAGTGAACATCCACCTTGGGCCTCATCAGCCTCAGCTCCCTCTGGGTTCATGGGGAGCAAGTCATTGGTCTTGACCCCGTTCAGGGTAACCCCACAAGCCCCACATCATATTGTCCTTTCGGTGCTTTATTGCCACCACATTCAGGTATTACCTCAATACTCACAAATATCACAAAATATTTAACTGTTTCGGAGGGCTATTTTATAGAAGACGTTGCTATCTTTACGTTGTTGATACTGCCTTCCGAGTTTACTGTTTTTATCAATAAAACCTATGATCAGAGAACCTCTAGGTCGTAACACTCTGTATGCTTCTTTAAATGCTGCCTCGATATCATCTAAAAAGCAGATAGTAGTAATCATCAACACGAAGTCAAAAGTGTTATCGTTAAAAGGAAGATTTTCTGCCACAGCATTAATGACTCTGATTCCTCTTCTCTGCGCAATCTCCAACATTTTCTTTGATGGATCTATACCTATTTTAATGCCTAGGGGTGCTGCAAATCTGCCCGTTCCTACACCAATTTCTACTCCTTGTCCGTTCTTAGGTAGCAGTTTCTCTATAGCCTTAAGCTCTGATTTATAAGCAAGTTTGTTTCTCTCAAACCAATTATCGTACCTTATTGGATATTTTTCAAATGGATCAGTCTTTGGCATTTTTATTCCTCACTAAAATCTCCCATTCTTTTGATGTTGAAAGTTTTATTTCCAGATGAACCTGCTAAGATACTTAATAAAAAAGTTGAATCAACAAATTTAAGTCTTCGGTTTGATAAATTTATAAAATTTAGAAAGGAAGGAGGATTCTATAAATCTTCCTTGGAAGACTCGGTTGGCAAAAGAATTTACATCTCATAGAAGCGTATCATCTCTATAGAAAATATATAAATTTGTTAAAAACTAAGGATGTATTACCCCTCGCACATGCTGGTTGTTCTCCAATATTTTAAAATACTCCTTGATGAGTGCGTACTCACTCAAACTTAAAGAATTGTCTTTAACTTTCCTAACTAAAATGCTCTTAATTTTCTTTGATCTTCTAAATCTGATTTTCGCAACCTTGATAGTATTGTTCATTATCTTTATGATCTTGCTTGAAACACCTACCCTCCTCAGAAGTATCAGGTACACAGAAAAATTCTCAGTCGACGATGTCATTAGAACCCTGGCCCAAATAACA
>JBECUL010000145.1:0-3122 GCA_040225955.1 Candidatus Asgardarchaeum abyssi
TTTAATAACGACCCGTACGCCAAAGTTATTTTCGTGGGGGACTATGTGGATCGGAACCCGTGGGACCTCCAAAATTTACCTTTAATTATTGCTTTCTCCTTTCTTTATCCTAGGTTTATCTATTGGCGGAGGTGGTACTGGAGGAGGGACTCCTATATGATCTGAAAGCACAGTAGCCTTCTGAATACCCCTAGTTATTGTTACGCCAATTATCTGTTTTGCAACGCTCTCTGGCAGTCTTCTTTGTCTCTTCCAATTTTTCTTAATGTCTTCGTGTTCATTTTTATTAGTAGGTAAATATAGTATTTTACCATTTATTCTGATGTTTGCTATCGGTGGGTTATAAATGACCGAAAATTCAAAACTTATTACAAAGGCTGATACTTGGATATTCATTTGTGTTATGTTTATTTCTTCAACGTTTCTAATTCGATTATTATATTGTATTCCCTTTATTGGAGGTGGTATCTCATTTACTCCAAGATTTCTTTCTGCTTCTAATTTATCAAAAAACAAGCCAACAACTGGCATTCTACTTTAACCCCTGTGATTTGATATCATCAAATAGAATATATTATTTATAAAGTAATCGTTTTAATATTTTGTTCCTTTTAACTAAATCTTTATTAATAGAAACATTATATAAATGAGAATAGCAATTTGACCTAATGGGTGGTTGATATGGCTGAAAAAACAATGGCTTTTGTTTTAGTTGTTGTTTCTGTTGGTTTGGAATATGATATCAGTAGAAAGATGAAAGATATTGAGGGAATAAAGGAGGTCTACACAACTTACGGAAGTTGGGACATTATAGCTAAGATTGAAGCTGAATCTATAAAAGATATAGAGAAAGCAGTTATTGCAATAAGAAAAATAAATGGTGTTGAGTACACCGAAACTCTGTTGTGCAACCCAATTGAATAGCCTTAACAATTATTATTTATTATTTAGTTTTTATTCTCGAACCTTAGAACATATATAAAAAATCTCTTTCTTTCTTGGAAGACTTTTTAGCCTTGCAAGAACTTTTAACCCCATTGCATAAATCTTTAATTCGATTTTCTCAATTTCATTAGGGATTTCCTTTTTCTTTGTTGCTCCGACTTTAATGGAAAATAGAATAATTCCATTTTCCTTGAGTATAGGTAGGACGTGTTTTATTACTTTTAATATAAAAGTATGTTCTGCAGTTATGTCACATAGGATTTTATCTACTTTAACTCCTATATCATTAAAACCAACTTTAATAATATCGTTAAAAATAATTCTTACTCTGCCTGTATATTTTTTCTCTATGCTCTCTAGCATAGGTCTAAACATCTCTGATATCTCTATACCGAACACCTTAGAAGCTTGTTTTTCTAAAGCATATAATATAAATCCTCCAGCACTTGACCCTATGTCAAGAATGATATCTCCCGGCTCTATTATGGGTGATCCATATTGTTCTTCCAAAAATTTCAATTTGATATATCCCAAAGGTTTTTCATGTTCATAAGAAAGAACAACTATTTTTTCATTTCCCGTCACCCTAAAAGAAGGTTTCATGATTACTTTATCATTGACTATAATATGTCCACTTAGAATAGCACGTTTAGCCTTTGTTCGAGATGAAAAATATCCCAACTCAACTAGTAATTCATCAAGCCTCATCTTAATCCTACTTTAAAGTCATTATTTGCAAAAATATATAAAAAAGAATAATATTTGAGTCGGTAATTATGCTTTAGGCATAGTCTCCTCTAATTGACTCTCTAGCTCTTTATACCTCTGTAGAATAACAAATTCTTCAAAGGTCAATTGCTCTCCGCGTTGTAATTTGTCCATTGCTATTTTTGCCTTTTCTTCGATCAGCTCCTTCTCTCTCCTTATCTTTTGTGCCGCTTTTTCTGCTGCTACTCGAATGGATATCTCCTTAATCTTAGAGTAAAGTTCTCTTCTTTTTTGCTCCAATTTAGTAAGTTCCTCCAACTTTGAATTTACTTCCTCTTTCAATCTTGTATAGTTTGCATGATATTTATCAGCTTCTTGTCGGTACTTGTTTATCTCTTCTCTTAGTTGAATTATCTTTTGATGTATTTCTTGACTCTGTTTGGCATGTTGAACAACTAATTCATGATATTTCTTTATTTCCTCAGTTAGCTTGCTAATTTCCTTTCTTAGTTCTTTTAATCGTTTATACTTTTCTTCTTGTTCTTTTATTTCGTCTAACTTCTCTTCAAGTTCTCTAATCCTAGAGACTATTGCATTCTCTTGCTCAATAGTCATGGGAACTGTTTGAAGGCGCCATTCAAGTTTGTCTATTAATTGACGTATTTTCCAAGAACTAGTTTTGGGTTTTCTAACATTTTCCTTGAGGGCTCTATATTCCTCTAGAAGCTCTTTTCTTTTTTTTCTTAAAGTCTGCCTTATCTCCTTATAAAATGCAACCTTGCTATTGTTTTCGTCTCTGCTCTTTTTTAGTTCCTTTAGCTGCTCTGCTAGCTCCTTTACTTTCATGTTATACTCGTCACGCTTTTTTTTATACTCATCCATTTCAAATTCAGATGTTAAAGCAATATCGAGTAATCTCAATAAATGGTCTTTATTAATTTTATCAATCGAATCCCAATTTTCACCATCAAGACTATATAGTCCCTTATTATCTTCAATTTTCAAGCATTTCATAGGATTTGCCCCTTTCTTTATAAGCATGTTCTCCAGCTTCAAGACAATTAAGCATAATATTATAATTATTGATAGCTTCACCATCTAAGCTAATTAATTTTTTATCCGAAGGATAACCAGAATATATCTGATATTTAACCTCATTATCCAATACTATTTTCTTGGTGTAGACAACATAGTCTGGTTTAATTGAAGCTCCAACAGTGCTATTGTGTGTTACAACTACAACAGGAATAGTTTTAGAGATATTTTTTATTAACTCATTGATATCATTCTTCAAAAACAAGTTATCAAACGAAGATTCCGGTTCGTCTATTAGAAGCATATCGTATTGTAGTGCATCGTTAATTTCTTGAAGTAAATTGAATTCAGAACGTTCTCCTCCGGATACTTCATAGCCATACTTGTTCAATATTTTGTATTCAATACTAACATAATATTTGTAGTATTCAGTT
>JBECUL010000146.1:0-3044 GCA_040225955.1 Candidatus Asgardarchaeum abyssi
TCGTAAGCTGAAGCGGTTCAATAATATGGCGGAATTGGGTAAGAGGGTGCTGTTGGAGGTGACATAAAAAATAAAAGGGAGTAACGAGAACGGGTTATAGAGCGACGAAGTTTTTCATAGAAGAAATAAAAAAGTAGTTTATAAGAGATTTTTCAAAAAACTAAGATTCAATTTTATGCCTTTCTTTTTACGAATTTGACGATGTATAAGATGAGTGATAAATCTATTTACTTTTCCATCAGTAAACATAGCTCTACGAAACGCATCAAATAGTGATGGAGAAACTTGAGGAATTTTCAAAATATAACCTATTAACTTATGACCTATTCTATAGGCAGCGTGTTCATTATAGGGCAATATCTTGTTTAGGATTTTTTCGCCTTTGAAAAAGTATCTCTGCCCGGGAAAGAATCTACCCTCAAGGATAGGTGCAGCAAATATTTCTGTTAACCTAAGGATTAAGTTTCTAAATATCGGGTTTCTTATCTCTCTTGCAATTTCACGTGCTCTTAAAAAGAGTTTCATAACTTCAATACTCTTTAAGGTATAATATCCTCGCTTTATAAGTTCATCAACAAATTTTTCATCCTCTGGAGGGACATCAATGCCAAGTATTTTTAACTCTTCCCTGGTAACATTAATATACCCAGCTTTATAGTCAGCTACGAAGTCCAGCGCGTCATCTAGTATTCCAAGTCCGCGTCCAAGCGTATCAGCAAGTTCATTAAGATACTCTCCTAAATCGAATTGACCCAATGTGAAATATAGTTTGAAAAAGCAGGTCGCTTTTTGATAGACAAGAGTATACATTTCGTCTTGAGATAATATTTTAAACTGCCTATTAACATCACGAATAGCACTTTGATAAAGCTCCCAAATTATATTTAGAACAGAGGGATCATAATACTTATTCACGTTATCCAAAAACTGTTCGAGCCACATATATCTGAAAGGCATATTTGGTTTAAATTCAAATCTATTCGCAAAAACATCTTCTATTGTTTCTTTTTCTCTTCTTAGTATCTGCATCTTAAACTCGTAAGAATAGCTTGGATAATCTATTATATCATCAATCTCCCGTATATATGCCCAAGCTAAAGTCCAAGTATGAGCACCTATCATTTCTGGAACGAAGGAAGATCCATAATGAAGAAAATCACGATTCCTTAAATATTTAAATGCAGTATGAACTTTAAACTCGTAGCTTATTCGTTTTGGATCAGATCTAATATTTTCGGGCAGAACTAGTTGCTTAAACATGGAATCACCTTCATTCCCTGTTTTTATTTATGCTTAACCGTGCTATTAAAGATTTTGATACTGTCAAAAAGAAATATTTTTACCTATGAAATAAATAAAAATAGTAGTAAATTAAATAGAGGGCAAAAATGATGGTATCTAATGATATTTGGAGTTTACCTCCAAGAATTAAAATCCTTGAAGCATTAGGGTCTATTGCTGATAAGAGGATAACAAAAATTAATGACGGTGAGTATAAAGTCGTTAGCTCTACTGGAGAACGAGAGTACACTGTTAGGGTTGATCTAAAGAACTTAAAGATAGACTCTACTGACAGCGGATCTGTCTATAAGGGATATTTAGGGTATCCTAGTATAGCAGTTTTAATGTTGGAGGGTGTACTCCCATTTTCAGAAAAAATTTCTAACGCCTTAAAAGGAATTAAATGGAAAGAATTAAACGAAAAGTATAAGGCATATTGGAAAACTGAGTTTGTTGTTAAGAAGATCGCTCAAAGGAAAGGCGTTAATGAAAAAGAAATAGATGATTTTGTTGATAAAGTTATGGAAAAAATCAAGGAGCTAAAGATAAGGAAACTCAAAAGTTCTTAATAATTACATAAGTTCCTTTGTTAACCTTATTGCTTCTTTAAGTTCTTTTGGATAATAAAATCGGCCCAGAATCTTAGAGAGGATTTTACTTTTAAGTGATAGCTTTAGTGTTGCACCGCAGGCTGTTGGATGCCCTCCTCCGCCAAGTTTTTTAGCAACTGTCAATAAGTTTATGCCAGAGTCTGATTTTGCATAAAAGGATAATCTATTATTTCTATATATAACAACACTAAAATCTAGATTATATAACTCTATTGCAGTATTTGCAACTTCCCCTCCACTCAAACGTTTCCCTCTGAGATCAATTAATCCAAACTTTCTTCCACTATTAGTGACCTCGATTAATGTATTTTTTGCATACTCTCTCGATTTTTTAGTTTTCTCCACTCCCTTCTTCGCACACATTTCTATTTTACTATCCCTAAAAATACCCCTTGCAAGAGTTTTGATCATATGCTTTACTATTCCATAACGGCATCCACGTAACGCATTAACATAGAGCCTTGTTAATTCCAAATCTCTGATAACCATATCGGCATCCCTAGCTATTTCTGCTAATTTTTTTGAAACTTCATCGTTATCTCCAAATTCTTGATACGCAAGTTCACCGCCAACAAAACGAGTATCAATTCGTAACTTATCAATAATTTTTGAAATCCCCTCAATAATATCAGGATCCCAAATATGATGATCCAGCCAGATGATCTTCCAACCATTTTTCTTGAGTCTTATTAAATGTGATGTTATTTCTTCAAAATATTGTCTATTTATCGATAAATCGGTAATGACTAGAATTCTATTTTTCGCGCGGAATAGCTTTATTGTTTCATGAACCATACCAGCTCGACCTATGAAAATTTCGCCCTTCTTAAAATGTCTTAGCGCTATAGCACCACTACAAACGCCATCCGTGTCATTATGTGTTAATATATAAACATGACTTGTTAGGCCAAGTAGTTCCTTCATGAAAATGGAGATTCTATACAATAGTCGCTTAATCAAAACTATCACCAGCCCTTCTGAGATATTGTTATTGTCTATTAATTTGTTTTAATGCTTCGTTCTTAGTAGGAGAAATTAACTTGAAAAATGACTTTATAAGTTTTTCTAAGTAGCTGAGCACTTGTAAAAAATATGCCTCAAAAAATCAAATTTCAGCCCCTTTTGAAAAATAAAGCTCCGTATCCACTTATC
>JBECUL010000147.1:0-2948 GCA_040225955.1 Candidatus Asgardarchaeum abyssi
CATCGGATGCCTTCCCTTTAAATTAAGTAACTTCATCAGCTCGTCATCATCCAGAGGCTCAATCGAAACATTTCTGTCTGGAATCCATCCAGTCCATGGGGAAATACTTAGTCTTCCATCAGTTGAAGTTAACTCCTTTAATATCTTAGCCCTTGCCATCTTCATATTCTTAACATCAGTCATGTACCTTATGACATCCAGAGGCGAACGTTCTTCAACACTGAATGATTCCATGCTCTCATGCCTTACTATATCCTCCAAGATTCCTGTTAAATCCACAAGGCTTTGCTCAATCACTTGAGCAACTATACCTCTGCCTACATTCTCATCATAAATCTTTAAATTCTCTCCAACCTCCACATTCTCCTTCCGCGGATTATATATGATTATTATCTCATCTCCAACCTTCCTCAATAACTGCATACCCAACCCTCTAAAACGGCGATAAAATATGCCTCCTAACATCAAAAGGTCTAACAAAAATTAAATTGAATTTGTCAGCAACATAACTTTGTATCGCAAGAATCTCATTAGGGGTAAAGTAAGCATTAATATGGGCTAACCGTAAAAGATAGGGGTATCCATTATAAAATGACACGTTGCTTCTCAATAAATTAAGAACATGCTCTGACGAAATACCTTCAGCTGGATTTATATCAACACGAAAAGTAAACCCATCCTCCGTAAATTTCACGGCAAACACATTCCCACGAATTCTACTTCTGAGGGAACTGGAAATCCATCTATCGACCTTTATATAACCTACAGCACTCACATTGTCTAAGAGAGAAATTATCCTTGTGCCATCCTCCAATCTGAGCCATGAATTCTTCGATACCCCTACAACACTATTTCCATGCCTCTTTGCAACATCTAATGAGTCATCAATAATTTTACGCGGTGTATCAATAGTGCCAGCAGTTAATGAACCATCCCATAATACAATTCCATTTTCAATCTGCGCACAAATAGACCTCTGAGCCATCCTCTCAAGAAAATTCCTAAACCTGTCAGGCATTTTCCTTAACGCCGGTGGTGAAGCTTCCGGCACCCCAAAATACTCCCTAAAATAATTGTATATGTCATCCTTATTCTCCTCAGTAATATGAACCACATATGGCCCCAGCTTAAGTACCTTAATTTCCTCATCAACTGACTTACCAACAATTGATATCCTAATTGCAGAAATTATCCCTCTGTCAGTCTCACCAATCTTCACAGACGCTGCATCCGTCGCAATAATCGGAACAACATGATCCACCTCTGAAAAACTAGAAACATTCTCTATCCTCCAATCACTCAATACTAGTGTCTCATCATCTTCCTGTTCCCCAGCTTTGTCCTCAGTTTCATCATTAAAATAATCAAACTCGGTCAAAGTTATAACACGAGGCTTAATATATCTTGCCCCAAACGGATCCTCCAATAACTCAATTAGCTCCTTAAGCACATCATCAATTCTCTCACTGTTCATTCAAACCACGCACATTCTACCCATTAAAAGAAAGACTGCTCATCAACAAAAGAAATCCTCTACTATCAATTTAAAGCTTATCCGATGCAAAGAAAAATTAGTAAATATAAAAAATCATAAAAAGTATCTGCTACTAATTAAGAAAATCTATCCTTTTTACTTAATATTTTTTAACATGAAGTGAAAAACGACATACTGCAATAATAACAATATTTCATATAAGTAAGTGATAAACAAAATATGTTACTATTATTAGTCTCAAACTATTGAAACTATTTCTAAAATAAGTCGGATGATGAAAAGATTTTTCATTTGCGCATGCGAAAAAATTAAAAGGAAAACGCAAACCTTCCGCTTGTGTCGCACTAGGGAGAGGTTATAGTGAGTAGTCTCATTTTAAGGGCTATTTTTACCAAGGTGTTGGAGGAAGTAGAGGTGCAGTTGCTATTTATATTGTTGTTGGTACTGCTTATGGTGATAGTGTTCTTTGTTTTATTGTTGTCCATAAAGTTTTTCTTTTATAGCATGCTAATAGTCTTGGTGGATCACTGGAGGACGATATTTAGATACGGTTTACTCGCATCGCTGTCATAGAGTTTGCTTTTCTATATGTCACTTTTGAAGTATAATTTAGCTCTTGCGATTTCGACTTATGCAATAATTCAAGTGATTATCATAGTTGTAAAAAAGGAGGTAATTGGCCATTAGTTGGTCAAGGATGTATGTATAGCTGGTATAGCTATTCATTTTTATTACGAGACTGTGAACATCGAAATGTTTATATTAAGCACGGAGATATATTACGTGAACTTAACATTGGGGACTTACAAAGTCTCCTGTGGTGGATAAATAAGTTCTTGGCTTTTTGGGTATTTGTTTTTGTAGAGCAATAAGATAATGACTTTTAGGTGAGAAGTTGTATGGAAGATAAGGAGAAGGTGTTTATTGAATTTTGTAAAAAGCATAATATCATGGGGAATCATGTAGGAAAGAGGTGTATGTGTTGCGGGCGTACCCTAAAGGAGATTTTTATAGAGGACGGAGAGGATGCATTTTGGGACTCGTATGCTTTATCGAGAGATGACATATTTGAGACTGCATATGAAAAGACCAGTGGCAAGATACTTTGCCACCTATGTAGGGAAAAATCGTATAATAATGTAATTGCGCAAGCCTATTTGTATCATGGATATGAGAAGCTTGCTGACATAGTTTTGAGGGAATATTTTTATAATGTTTTTTCAAAGGAGGATGTACCCCCTCCGACTGAATATTTTGCGATTATTGATGAGTTCGCAAATGAAATATTTAATGCAAAGAGTTTTCATAGAATGAATGTTGGTTTTTTCTTTTTCATTGATAAGCTTAAGCTTGATAAGTGGATATTGGTGCATTCGGGTGCAGTTAGTGAATTTTCAGCTAAAAGATACTCCAATGTTGGTTTACTAGCAATAAAAGCCTTAGAACAACTTAT
>JBECUL010000148.1:0-2702 GCA_040225955.1 Candidatus Asgardarchaeum abyssi
TGTCTACTGGTTATTCTAATATTTGATGCGTACGATGCTTTCACATGACTTTTTGGTGTGTGCGCGGAATATTTTTTATTGGGGAATTTTGAAAATTCATGGAGGATTGAGGCGGATCTTGGTGTCTAGGGAGCGTACTCATTTCGAAAATAGTGCGGAAGTACTGTTGTATTAAAAAAATAAATATATGCCTTAATGTATAAACATATAGTAAACTAAGTTAATATTATGTAATAATTATATAATTAATTTCTGTTTTATGAGTGAGTGATGAATTATGAATAGTGACAAAACCTTAGAAAAGTCCAACTATCAGCTTGGTATGACAATAAAAATAGAGCATGAAGCCTCAAAAAAACTAATAGAAAATTGGAAATCGTTAGAAGGGTCTTTTCTTGATGAAATAAGGTCAATAAAAGTTATGAATCCTCAAGCATCTATTGGTGCTCGCTATTTCTCAAAAGAGGCAATTAGCACATTGCATGATATTTTTCCATTGTTAGTTACTAATCTTTTAGGAATATTAAATATATTTCAGTCTATCAATGTTCTATCTGTATTGCCTTATTTGGTTTCCGAATCTCAAGAAGAATTACACATATTAGAATATACGAAACCTAATTATACAGTTCAATTGGCACGATTTAAGGAAACATCTAAAAAAGAGATCGAGTGTGCACTAGCTTTTCTATTAATCGGCAATTTAGATAAAATATTTGATGATACAGAAGAAATAATATCTATCATAGAATTATTTAATAGGGTTATCTTGCAATACATTGATAAACATAGTTTACCCATAGATAATATACTTCTTGCTGGTTTTTTAAAAACTAAAGAAGAAGATATAAAAATAACTAAATCACTTGGGTCATATATTGAACCTTGGTTGAAAGATAAGCTGATTAGTGAGGCGAGGGAAATAAACGCTAAGTCAATAGCAGTCAATGTAAAGATTTCACAAAAAGAATATAATATTCAAATTCAGCCACAAGCAATTGTTATTAATGTCAGATATTCTGAAGCACCTTTTGAGTTTGAACCAAAGAAGCTGAGGAATAATCTAATTTCACTTATAAAAGACGATTTTGTAAGTATTTTGCGAAAAATAAGGGGGGAATTTTAAAATGTCCAATTTTTCGTATGAGCGAAAAATAGAAATGAAAAAACAAAAAGGTACACTAAAAAGACAATCTTCGATGTTAGCATTACAAAGAACTATGATACATCCTTCTTTACCTTTAATTGTACCATTCCTCGAACTCTCTGATATATCCCTATCAAATGAGAGAACACCCTGGGATACCCTTTTTGACTTTATAAGAGCTAAAAAAAGCCAAGAGGAATCCTTACCAAGTTCGGAATCAAAAGTTAAAAGCGAAGAAAAATTAGCATTATCCATTGAGAAATTATCTGGTGCTATTAATAACCTTGCAGAAAGATTTTTTGAAGCATCAGATATACTTAGGAACATATCTCAAAAGATAGACATGTTATCTGTGGAATTAAATAAGAAATTTGATTCTATATCTCAAGAAATAATAAACCTTAACAAACTACTTTCTGAGGCTAGTATTTTTTCTGATATTAAAGGTTTTGAGAGTGTAATTTCTCTTATCGATGATGAATCAAAAGATGCAATTCTTAATAAAGCTAGAGCAAATGAGTTTTTGTTGCCAATTCTTAGTAGAGTAATAAACGTACTAAATGAACTACTTAATAATTTAAAAAATAAGGATAAGCTTAGTAGGTGGAACTTTATAATTACTTATCATCCTGGTGATTTAGATTGGGAACGAATTATTATATGGATTGAAGGGGACTTTTCATTTTCAAACGATGAGGAGAAAGATGAATTTGAAGATGTAATAATTGAAAGAGAAATAGAGAAAGTAATTCAATCCTTTAAGAGAGACTACCCAGGCAAACATGAAAAAATAGATGAAGTAAACGTTTTACTGTCGGTTTTTTTAAAAACTAGGAAGTGACGGGATTATGTTTGATCCCGAAAAATTTCTAGAGTTTGCTAAGAAAATTATATATTGCAATGAAGATGTTGATCGCGAAGCAAAGCGGCGTACTGCAATTAATAGAGCATATTATGCTACCTTTTTAACACTACGCGAATATCTCTCTAGTGATCCTAAAATTCGCCATTGGGATGTTTATTTTGCTATGAAGAGAAAAAATAGGGTTCTAGCTAAAAAGTTTGATAAATTATGGATACGCAGAATAGCCGCAGATTACTATTTAAAATTACCCATCTCTCTTCGTGGATTTGAAGGAGATTTTTATCGAGAAATAAAATGCGACGACAAAGATGTGCAGAAAGCACTAATGATTGCAGATGAAATCATTAATAAAATTAAGTCAAATTCTGAATTAAAATAAATAACTTAACAACTTAGTAAATTTGATATATCATAAGATAAATCCAAGAGATGTCTGGATAGTTTCGTTAAAAGATACAATCGGTCATGAAATGTTAGGAGAGAGACCCGCTATTGTTGTCGCAATTCATGTAGAAACAGAATTAGTTACAAGAATACCGCAGAAAGCCCCCAGATTATATCTGGGGATGAATGCAGTCTGGGAGGGAGGGGGCTGGGTGGTGGGAACGCAAATTTTTAAAAACAACAAAACAAACAAAAGAAGAAATGTGAGTAGCCATGCCAAGACGCAAACACGCCAAATGGAGAATA
>JBECUL010000149.1:0-2701 GCA_040225955.1 Candidatus Asgardarchaeum abyssi
GTTGATAGATTTAACTATGCAGTAGCATGGGTTGTTCGTAGATTTACCGAGTTATTTAGAAAGACGCATACTGGAGAGGGAAAGCCCCTTGCAAAGCGAGGAAAACTATCAGGAAGCAAACAAGTTTGGAGATGCAACACTTGTGGATATAGAGAGATAACATTATTCAACGTTACTACTAAAACATGTCCTAAGTGCGGATCGGCAATGGAAGCTCTATTAAAGCCTGTTATTAAAGATGGAAAAGTAGTAGTAAAATTACCTAAAGTTAAAGAAATAAGAGAGTATGTTAAAAAGCAGTTAGAAAGCGTGGAAATATAACATCTAATATTTCTCTAATGTCTATTACATTAAGATCTTCTCTTAGGTACCTTGCTATCTTTATATATCACTGACTAGCTTTCAATGAAATTCTTAACCTCACTTTTGTTATCTTCCCATGTCATCAAATAAGAAATGGCACAATTAATACTCTAAAAACAATAAATTATAGGATACTCACGATTATATCCAAGCAAATTTGTTTATCTCTTAGGAAGATCAAGTCTTAGTTCTTAATGGAATCGATAACTTTACTGAAATATAACTCAAAATAAATACAACTGGGTAATGAAAAGCAAGATTAGTATTCAACATTTAGAAAACAAAATTTTATTTATCATTATCTAAAAACATATAATTGGTAATTCTCATGAGAAGAACTGGTCTATCTGATTTACCCCTACATGAAGGTAAAGCGCCACCTTGGCTTATAAGAAGAATGATAAAACTCTCAAATGCAATATTAGAAATTCTTATAGATGAATATGGCACCTTTGAACTGCTAAAACGTTTATCCGACCCATTTTGGTTTCAAGCGTTCTCATGCGTGCTAGGATATGATTGGCATAGCAGTGGAACTACTACGGTGACTATGGGTGTTCTAAAAACAGTCATAAATAAATCAGATAAGTTTAAACTCTTTGTAGCTGGAGGTAAGGGCGCTACCAGCCTTAAAACACCAACAGAACTTCAGATGTTGAAACAAAGGTTTGGGTTTAACGATGATGAGATATCTTATTTTATACAGGTAAGTAAGTTGTTTGCAAAAGTAGATAATACATTACTACAGGAAGGTTTCAATCTGTATCATAACTCTCTAATTATAGAAGAGGAGGGTCGTTGGGCAGTAATTCAGCAGGGAATGGATCCATATTTGCATTATGCACGAAGATATCACTGGTTGTCCGATCGTAAAATAGATTTTGTGAATGAACCACATACAGGTATTATTAGTAATTTAAAAAGAGATATAGTATTAGATTTAACTTCTAGAAAAAGCTCAGAAACAAGAAAAAATATTCTTGAATTAATTCAAGATAGTCCAAGAGAACTTGAATATGCCTTATTAAGAATACAAGATCCTCATCAAAGTCGGTTAATTGGGATATCAAATATTGATAGGCGTGTTATTGAGGCTATCAAATTGAATAAAATACCATATCTAAAAATGCCAAGAAAGATAAATTGGAATGCACTAAAGCAAGCGTACCGTCTTTCTATTTCTCAATTTGAGGATTTCATTCTGATAAAAGGCGTAGGCCCTGCTCTAGTAAGAAGTTTAGCCTTGGTTTCAATGCTTATCTGGGGCACTCCTATTTCATGGAAAGATCCCGTAAAATATTCATTTGCACATGGCGGTAAAGATGGTGTGCCTTACCCTGTAGATTTAAAAAGAATGGAACGGACAGCAAGTATTCTGGAGGGTGCAATAACTCAAGCTAAACTTGGGTACAAAGATAAACTCTTTGCCTTGAAGCGTTTAAAGAATATGCTAAAATAGCTTAAATTATCTCGCTTTTCATTTATTAATTTTATAAGCTCGTTTTTCCTTTTTGGAAAAAATCTATTCTTATTTGAAAAAATATTCAAAAATTTGGTGTTTTTCCAATAAATTGTTAATAGGCAAACAACATTATAGCTTTTGAAGGAAAAACTATAAATAAATGTTATACATTTTTTTAATAATGACATATTTTCTGTATCTAACAAAAATTAGAGGATGAAAAAAGTATGAATTGGAAAAGAGTTCTTAGTGTGTTGTTCGTATTTTCCCTGTTCTTAATGGCCTTTAACAGTTCGACTACCAAGGTTGTTGCCGTCGAAGATTATCCTGAAGTTGAAGTAGTAATAACAGGTACAGCTGGCTCTCCAATAATAGAAGGTGTTCTCAGTATAGCTGTCGAGAACCTAAAGGCTGTCGGAATAAAGGCAAGAGCCGATTATGTTGACTTCCACGTATTGCTGTCAAAATTATTCGCTGGCGAGCTGCAAGCTGTATTCTTCGCATTTAGCATAGGTGTCGAGCCGGATCACCTATATGACTTCTTCCACAGTGGTACTGCTTATAATAGCATGATTTGGAGATATTCAAATGCGACTTATGATGAAATAGTTGAAAATATGATGCATGCCAAGAAGAAGCAAGAAGCACTACAATATGCATGGCAAGCTCAGGTTATATTACAATATGAACAACCTCTAACTGTTGCTTATAACAACCTATTATTAACACCATTTAACAACAAGACATTCCATGGCTTTGTTAAGGGTATCGGTAGAGGTGCACCAAACTTCTGGACATACTTGAACGTAAGATTCCTAAATGACTCTCCTGGTGGAGACTTTATAGTAGCTCAATCATACAGGCCACTACCTATAT
>JBECUL010000150.1:0-2621 GCA_040225955.1 Candidatus Asgardarchaeum abyssi
AGCCGAGGTTTAGAGAGTTTCGTGAGGACATCCGTGAGTCGTTTTACGTTTTTGTGCTGGTTTGGGAGGGAGTTGTCGAGTTTGAGGTTACTGAGGTTATTACTATTAGTGGGGTTCGTGATATCCCGTACAAGTGTGAGCGTGAGAGCTGGCCGCCGCCGGTGATGATAGCAATATGACTTGTGATTGTGATGTCTACTGGTTATTCTAATATTTGATGCGTACGATGCTTTCACATGACTTTTTGGTGTGTGCGCGGAATATTTTTTATTGGGGAATTTTGAAAATTCATGGAGGATTGAGGCGGATCTTGGTGTCTAGGGAGCGTACTCATTTCGAAAATAGTGCGGAAGTACTGTTATCACCGAAATTTTTTAAAGGCAGATCTATATTTTATTCATTAGTTAATGGGCCGGTAGCTCAGTTGGTAGAGCGCCGCCTTGGCATGGCGGAGGCCCCGGGTTCAAATCCCGGCCGGTCCATATTTATATTTCTTTGTCAAAAGCATTTTTTATGTCATCATAAACTGTTTTTATTCCAGATATTATGAGCGTAACTCTCAGTTTATTTTGTAAAGCGGGGTCTATTATCGCACCCCAAATAACTTCAGATCCAGATTGCATATTGCTTGAAATGGTATCTACAATGTACTCCACTTCCTCCAGTTTTAGAGTTTTACTTCCTGTAACATTTATCAAAGCCCCTTTTGCTGTTTTTATGTCTCCATCAAGTAATGGGTTATTTAAAGCATTCATTAGTGCTAATTCTGCTCTTCTCTCTCCATATGCTTGCCCCATCCCTATAAGAGCATATCCCTTTCTCTCCAGAACTGTTCTCACATCAGCAAAATCTAAGTTAACAAGACCCGGCTTTAATATAAGTTCTGTAATGCTTTTTACACCTTTTATTAAAATTTCATCAGCCATTTCAAAAGCATCAACTATTGAAAGATTAGGCGCTATTTCAAGAAGTTTATCATTAGGAATAGGAATAATAGTATCTGAGTTATCGTAAATTTTCTTTAATCCATCTAGCGCATTTTTTATTCTTTTCTCTCCTTCGGCTTTGAAAGGTAATGAGCATATTGAAACTGTTAGAATTCCGCTCTTTTTAGCAATTTCAGCAATAACTGGGGCGGCTCCTGTGCCCGTACCCCCACCAAGACCACATGTTATGAAGATCATATCCGCTTGAGATAAAATTTTCATTATCTCATCTTCACTCTCCCAAGCAGCAGCCTCTCCAAGTTCTGGATCATTTCCTGCTCCTAGACCACCCGTAATTTTCCTTCCAATAAGTAATTTTATGTGAGCATCGCAATAATAGAGATCTTGAGCATCCGTGTTAATAGCAACTGTCGTTACACCTTTAATTCCTTTTCTCATTAATCTGGTTACCGTATTATTTCCTGCACCACCCACCCCAATGACAAGCACTTTATTCGGAATTTCCTTTAAAATATCATCCGATATGAGAGTGGGTTGTCTATCGCTCATATCATCAATTCTCCAGAGAATTAAGTCGGTCTCGTTTACAAAATACGGACTATTGGTAATATTAAAAATTTCTGACGAAAAAATATTTTAGAGCAATATAGTTAAATATTTTCATGTTTCTTAGTATTTTTACGAGGGATATCTATGAGTAAAAAGGTGACCCATCTTACAGTAGGATTAAACACATTATTTATGCTTTGGATCCTCCTCATAAGACACTATCTAATAAGTGCTGTTGATGGTTATACTAAAGGTTGGCCTTGGTATGAAGCGCTACCTAAGATATACTCCAACATAGATTTCATAGTATTATTAGCAGCTATAGCGCTACTTGTAAATACCGTTATAATAACCGCATATGTTAACAAACATCCATGAGTGACTTTAATTTCGTAAAGTTTTTAAAATTGAAAATAAACTATTTCTGTGAATGAGATGCGGGGGTAGCCAAGCCTGGTCAAACTTAGATATATCGCTTGCTTTCACTTGGGCCAGAGGCGCAGGAATGAGGATCCTGTCCCGTAGGGGTTCCCGGGTTCAAATCCCGGCCCCCGCATCATTTTACTTCTTTTGAAAATAAATTTATTAGATTGAATTTCTTAAGTTAAAGTATTCAAGAAAGAGGGAATCTTAATGTATTCAAAACCAAAAAAATACAAGGGGTATGTGATTCTTAATCATCAAGTGTATCCTGCAGAGGAAGTGATAGAGGCTATTCAACAACAAGGGGTTGCAAGTTTTTCTTTTGAAGGGCCAATTTTAGTCATAGGTAATAAAAGAATACATCCATTGCGTTTCAATCATATTGAGGAGATAATGAAATTAACATGTTATGGTAGCTTGGCATATTGTTGTAGTCCTGATTTTGAATGTGCTATTCGTGATGAAGTTCTTAGATTATTAGGTTTAACAAAAGAAGAATATGCTAAACTTAAAGCTAAACATCATGTAGAATTTATAGAATTTTCTAAAAATAAAGCAAATTACTTATTTGATCAAAAAACATCATCTCCTATAGGGCTTACAAATCAAGAAAAACAAACATCAATGCCTGTAAGTCAGTTTGAGAGAAGCGTGAATAATGTTCATTCGGTATCTGACCTATTTGATTCATTCTCAATTACG
>JBECUL010000151.1:0-2584 GCA_040225955.1 Candidatus Asgardarchaeum abyssi
TAAGAGGCATAAATTTGTTCAGCTCAGAAAACTTGCCCGCAGCAATCTTGCTGACAATAAGATTAATCCTAGTCCTCTCAATCTCTCTACCAGCACTAATTGACAACTATGAATCTTACATAATAACAGATAAGGGAATTATCGTAAAGAAACTGTTCGGAACCGATATCATTTACTTCTCCGATATAAAAAGAGTATCACTGGTAACATATGATGAGAAGTATAAGTATGGCGATGTCCTAATAGAACGAAAAGATAACGTGATTCATATACTATTCGTCTCAAAGGCAAAAGATTTTTTAGAAGCCCTCAAATCAACTATCCCCAATTTGTTAACATGAGAATTCAGAAATGAGTATAAAATTTATTTTTAAACAAGTATATACTATTAAAATAAGAGTTTTTACTTGATATTTCCCTGTTGAATCAACTTATAAACAAAATCAACAACAAATTTTGCTTCATTAAATGCTTTCTCAGAATAATTTCGCGTATAGAGTTTTTGAGGAGGTAGCCCACTCTCCTCATCGCCATACATACTCGGCTCTCTTTCACGCCTGAGCCATCTTGAAGTTGATGCAAGGTCATCAATTTTCTCATTAAACCACTCTGGAAATCGCTTACGATTTTCAAGTAAAACAGGCCCTACATCATGCCATTTAGGAGGCTCTATGCCAACAAATCTTAAAGCTGCCTTCAAAGCTAGCTCTACAGCTTTTTGTGATTGCCTGATGCAGTAGGCATAAGCATGTTCATCAAGAGCCCACTTAGCAACTTTGATTCTTCTTAATGCCTCTTCTAAATACGACTTAGCCATTTCTATATTATTCAATCTCTATTACCTCTCCAAACTTATAATCCTCTTTCAGAACCCAATACCATTTCTTACCCAGCCATACCCTCCTAGCTCCTAACTCCTTTAATCTCTTCCTAAGCCTATTTAAAACGTCTTCAAAGAAATGATCCTTGTCGAAAAGAATCACGGCATCCTCAACCATATCCAGATAAAGAGGAGTGATCCTTCTTGCCTCTTCAACGGACTTTATAATCGGACTGATAAATATGTTATACCCGGATTTCCTTAACTCCTTAATATCTCCCTCCACGCACTTTTCGGCCTCATCAAAAATCTTAAACCTTTCATATCTATCTGGTAGATTATCTGCCACTATCAGAATATCGATGTCACTATCCTTTTTTGCATCCCCTCTCGCCACAGAACCAAAAACGACTACGCTAACCAAATCAAAATGCTTCCTCAAGCAATCAAGCAATTTCTTCAAAACTTTATCATATGGGTGCTTTAATGTTATTCCCATCGCTATCCTAACTATAACTCTATTTATTTGATACTTTACGCTCAACTCTAAAAAATTTTTAGTAGCCTATCCATTATTTCTACTTCTTATCCGTGTTCAATGCACATCTGCAAATATTAATTCCCCTATGTGCAGTAACTCCAATACTACATACTATTTCAGATAAATAATGTTCTACTCATTACCAATATTCCATCGAATTTAACACCAATTAACACTAAAAACAAATTTTATAGGGACCAGCACAATGTTCTAACCTCACAAAACTCGCATTTCCTACCCCTCTTAACGTCTGGGAGTCTATCTGAAAAGCTTGCCTCTATTAATTCATTAATAGCATTTTCCACAATACTCATGACACTCTCATCTTTCAGATCAACCTTGAATTCCTTACCCGTAATCGGATATTCAATAACCACATAGTCATAACTATAATCCTTATTCTCCTTGTACATGCGGCCGTACAAAAATGCTTGAACTCTATCACTCAAAAACGGCTTGCTAACATCGCGACGATAAAACTTAACCTCATAAACCAAACCATTTAGCACCATATCTATTGAGCCCTTAATCCTACCTCCCCTCCAAGAAACCTTTACCTCATATTCTATGCTGTCTGCAGCCTTAACACCCTTGTGAGTATCTATAATGCCCATTAAATACCTCTCAAAATCCTCTGCTATGTCACTACTAACCGTAATCCCCAGATTCTTAAGTCTATCTGAAGAAAATCTTGCAAATTTCTCAATGCCAAACTTGTGTATCAAAAAATGAGCCCTGTGCAACAGTTTCCCAACTCTAACAAATCCCTCCAACTCATACGCTCGCGGAAATAATTTCCTCAGAATGACCTTCCTCTTGCAAAAAATAAAGTCAGACAAATCCCTCACGTATATAACTTCCCATCTCCCAAGATCCAGATTTCTCATTATAATACACCATAATCTCAAATTTCTGATACCAAATCAAATTTTTCCTCTAGAATATTAAAAATCTTTTCATTTGCGCATGCGAAAAATTTAAATATTCAAAAAATAACATCGTTATAAAAATAAAAAAGAAACCTCCTCCGATTTTTTGGAAAACTAAGATCTTGTTATCCCCATTTTCATCTCTATTATCATATAATCCATCCATTATCGAAAACGAGCAAGATCTTTAAATATCACACCGTTATAGCATACCGAAAAGTCTGATATGAAAAACTTATAACTTCGTCGCTCGTTCTTTAAGATTTAAAGAGGGTGCGTGCGGCCGCCGGCTTT
>JBECUL010000152.1:0-2529 GCA_040225955.1 Candidatus Asgardarchaeum abyssi
CTTGATATTTAGATCAATCATATAATCACCCCATTTTATTTATTATTAATTTATTCTATTGGAAAAGTTTTGCTTATGCTTAGAACATCCGCTCCATTGGCTTCCATTCAATATCAAAACCGAAGTGTTTTGGAGTTAGTAATTTAACATCGCCCTTATCACGATATTTTATATGAGGTTTTCCAATTATGGCTAGTTGCTGTCCTACTTTTAAATAAGTATTTGTTATTGGTTCACCATCTCCCAAGGCAGCAACTGTTATTATATCCGAACTGCAAACATATGGTTTATTGTCTACTCAGGTAATGTGATTTTCATTCTTAAACCATATTTTAAATGTATATCCTTGGAATTCATCTAAACCTTCAGATACATATGTGCCAAACATATTAGGTTCTCGCAGTCATAAGAATTTTCAGTATAAATAACAGCTTTATTGCTTTTTTATCTGCTATGGCAAAAGGAGATGGTGGAATATCGTAGAAGTGAAACATGAGCATTTCAAGTTCCGGGACAGCTCTCCCCGCACCATTTGCATCTAGAATAGGCAGACCTTTTTTCGCTCCTGCATATATAGGCATCATAGTATTAAATGCACCGGTTTCTACTGGTGTTAAACAATCTATTTTTGAGCCTATCGTTCTTTCAAGTAGCTCCAAAGCGTTAATCAATTCAATATCAAAACATTTTTCTAATAGAGCTATTGGTGTACCCATACCTACTAACATAGCAATCTTTTTAGTATCTTTAAGCTCATCAACAGTAATTAATATTGGCTCTATATTTAATACTTTAATTTATTCTGCTAATACCAGTCCAGATTTTATTTAACCTCCGCCACCCGCACCAGGAAGTGCCGAACCATTAATAATATCTGTCATATTCTTATATGTTAATCTTCTCATCTTATACCCTCCTCTTATTTAAATTTATTTTTATTGAAATTCAGCAAAACAACAAAATCATCTATAACATCATCCAACATCGTTACAAATTCTTTTTCATCGGTCATACAACTATATTTTTTCTCCTCAATTTTTTCTATAATCTTTGATACTTCTTTGTTCTCTATAAGATTATTTTCTTTCAATATGCTATATAATTTACTTATAGAATCAATAAGCCGGAATGGCCCATATATTTTAGGTTCATCTACGCATCCCCTTGCACTTGTAACCATATAAGTAAATAGTTTTATTATTTCCTTCTCATTCATCAAATTCTACCTCCCCCATGCATTAAAGAAAGTTACCTCTTTAACACTTCTCCTTTTGGGAGCACTAGTAATTTCATCAGAATATCCAACGCTAATGATTAAATCTGCTGAAACATAGTCCGGTAAATTCAAAATTTTACTAATAGCCCTTTTATTAAAAGATTTCACGGGACATGTACTTAAACCTATCTCTTCTGCTAAAAGCATTATATTCTGGGCCGCCATTGAGATATCCATCACACATAGCTCATCTCTTCCCAATGTACCTGCCTTTTCAAAAGCCTTCTTTCTATCGCTGCAAATTAAAATTACACTCGGAGGGCCCCCTAAAAGCCCGGGGCTAAATGCATTTACTTCTTCAAGTGTATTAGCATCATCTACAATAATAAAATACCATGGCTGTACATTACTCCCTGAGGGTGCCCAGATGGCTGCTTCAATTAATTGTAATAATAAATCTTTAGAGACATTTTCTTTTTTATACTTTCGGATGCTTCTTCTTTTTTTCATTACATCCAAAATGCTATCTACCATTTTATCCATTCTATTCCCTTCATTTAGATTCTTGCTGATTACTCCTTCAACAATTTTGGCTAAACACATAATTGCAATCTTTTTTTATAAAATATCTTACTAAACTCATATAATCATAATATATTAGAATCTATCCACTGAAAATCCAGTGGATAGATTCTAAAGCTAAAATACTTACCTAAACTTTACAGATTCAAGTTTAGAAATCACTGTTTCCCCAAACATTGGTTTCTCAATAACATAATATAGAACCAGATACATTACGAAAGCGAGAGCAGCAACAGTTAAAGACGGTAGGGGCATAAGCCCAAAATAAGTCAGTAACCCTGAGGTAAGCCATACTATTATAATTCCTGATATTCCTTTTGTCTGAATTAGACCATTTTTAGACACTATAAAATAATGAGCAAGCAAGACTCCAACAAAACTCATATTGAAAGAGCCATGGAAGGCCGCTATCCATTGGAAAACATTCGCAGTTCCTATTCCAGTAATAGCACCAATAACTCCAAGCGCAGCCACAATTATTGTTACTTTCGTACGCCCAACCCTTTTAAAGGGATAGATTGCAGTAGTAGCTGCTAATCCGGCAGTATATGCATTGTTATCGTTTGTAGTCCAACCTATACCAATAATGGAAAGTAACCCTATAAACCCTATGCCAAGCGACACGAACATAGCTTCCATAGACAATTTGATAGTGGCTCCCAATAACACACCACAAATAGGAGGAATCGCTCCAATAACAAATGCAATAGGAACAACGGTCCGGTCAAATG
>JBECUL010000153.1:0-2525 GCA_040225955.1 Candidatus Asgardarchaeum abyssi
GCTAGCAAGATTGACCATACCTTAGCTTCTAATGGAACAAATTTAAACCCCAAATTACATCCAACTTGTTTGAAAAATCAGGAAGATATGTCTAAATTTATTTCATTATTAAGAACTTTTGTAAATTTAAAAGATATGCATATTCAATTTAATGTTGTGACTAATGATATGTTGCGAGATGCACAGAAAAACCCTGAGAAATATAGAAGCCTTTTAATTAGAGTTTCAGGATATAGTGCATTTTTTGTGGAATTAGATAGAGAACTTCAGGAGGATATTATTTCAAGAACAGAGCAATTTTCATTGAATTACTTATAGACTTTTCGAAAGTTTTGTTGGTTGAATTTTAATTTCATTTAGCAAAAATAGTAGAAAATAAATCTTTAGAGGAGGTGATGCGATTGGAGTAGCGGAATTTAGCTTAATAATTATGAAATTATGAAGGAGGTGGTAGTAAAATATTCAAGGGTTTTTAAAAGAATTAAAATTTTCAGGAGGAAATTAAAAATGAAAAAGAATTTAATCTTAGTTACAATCTGTTTAGTATTAATATTAACTATTACAGAATTTACATTTGCACAGGAGATGACATTTAAGATTTCTGATGTTAATAACCCGAAAGATCTAGTTAGTTTAGGCGCTTTTTATATTCGTGATAGAATAAATGAATTAAGCAATGGCCGAATAGTTCCAAAAGTTTATCCAAATGGAGTTTTGTCAGGAGGTAAAGGTCAGGCCGAAATAGAAATGTGCCAACAGGGAACTATTGAAATGGAAATTACCACTACAGCATACTTAGGAAATCTTGAAAATACTATGTCAATATTTAGCCTTCCTTTTATGTTTAAAGACACTGACCAGCTTACTGCTTTCGTTAAAAGTGACAGTTCTGTGGTGAATAGGATTAGCCAGAAGTTAGAAAAGTATGGTTTAAAAGTGCTTGGATACTGGCCGCGAGGTTTTAGGCAGCTTTCAAATAGCAAAAGACCAGTGAAAAAATTAGAAGATCTCAAAGGTTTGAAAATTCGAGTAATGAATGATCCTCTTTATGTTGACACTATTAATACTTTAGGGGCTTGTGCAGTACCTATGGCTTATGGTGAACTTTATACTGCTTTACAATTAAAGACAGTAGATGGTCAAGAAAATGCAGAAGTTACTATGTATACTAAAGGGCTTTATGAAGTACAAAAGTATCTTACGGTGTGGGACTATTCTGTAGATTTGGAAGCAGTTCTAGTTAACCTTGATTGGTGGAAAAATTTATCTAAAGAGGATCAATCTATTATTCAACAAGCAGTGAATGAATCTATAGGTTATGAAGCAAAATTAGTAAAAGAATCTGTTATAGATTATAGAAAAAAAGTTGAAGAATCTGGCACAGAAGTTAATATATTAAACATAGAAGAAAAAGCCAAATTAAGAGAAGCAGTTAAACCTGTTTGGGAAAAATATAGAGAAGTGTTTGGTAGTGATTTATTGGATGAATTTATAGAGACCGTTTCTGAGTATTAACTAGCAGTTGTCATAATAATGAGAGAAAGCTTTTTTTAAAGACTTTCTCTCATTATTCTGTTTTAGTAGTTTTTAGTTTGTCAGGATGGAAAGGAAATATAATGAGGTTTTTTCAGGAGATACAAAAGTATTTGTGTATATTTGTGGCAATATTGTTAGTGGTTGATGTTTTTTCTGGTATTATGGCTCGTTTTATAAATTTCAATATAGTTTTTTCTGAGGAACTTGGTAAGTACCTTTTTATTTGGTTAAGTATGCTTGGAATTAGCGTAGCAGCAAAAGATAAGTTGCATATAAGAATAGATTATTTTACTTCAAAGATTCCTGTAAATCAGAACTTATTATATGTTTTTAGTTTAGTGTTCTTTTTAATATTTAGTGTATTTTTTGCTTATTTAGGATCGAAGTTAACAATTTACCATTTGATAATAGGAAAATCTACTTGTGGCTTTAGATTTCCTATGTTTATTTTTACTGCAGCGCTTCCAATAGGTTTTGGCTTAACAAGTTTAAATATTATTATCCAAATAAAGGAAGAAATTGTAAAGATTTTACTTAAAAGAAATTCAAAACAAAATTCATCTATTGGATAAGGAGTTATTTTTATGCTTATATTATTAGTTATTTTAGTAATATTTTTTTTATTAGTTATTATTGGTACACCCATAGCTGTAAGTTCAATATTAAGTCTTGTGTTTGCCAATATTATTTTTAAAATTTACCCTCCAATCAGCATGGCAACTTTAATGTATCATTCTCTAGATTCTTATACATTAATAGCAATTCCTCTTTTTTTATTAGCCGGTATTTCTATGTCTTATGGAGGAGTTTCGAAGAAAATTTTTGATTTTTCGGAATCCGTAGTAGGATCTTCACGGGGTGCATTAGGTAATGTTAATGTAATATCAAGTATGATATTTGGTGGAATGTCAGGATCATCGGTTGCTGACGTAGCTGGATTAGGCAAGATTGAGATTAAGGAAATGATTAATAAGATCGGAAGAGCACAC
>JBECUL010000154.1:0-2509 GCA_040225955.1 Candidatus Asgardarchaeum abyssi
TATAGCCATGTCATCAGCTTTTTCCTATGCTTTAACTACTGAGCAGTTGGGTAGTATTCTCACCAACTGGCTGTCTGCATTGAATGTAGCCAATAATCCATTGTTGTTTTTATTTGGTGTAAACATAGTTCTTTTAGTTTTGGGAATGTTTATGGATTCTACAGCTACACTGATTATCTTAACGCCTTTCTTGGTACCATTAGCTCAGAGTATGGGAATTGATCTGGTATTCTTTGGCGTCTTGATAGTGTTTAACCTAATGATTGGTTTGTCAACACCTCCTTACGGTATGTCTTTGTTTACAGTAGCCCGGGTGGCCCATCTTAGAGTAGAGGAAGTGATTTCTAGTATATTCCCATTCATAGTTGTACTGATAATAACACTTTTATTGGTAACAATATTTCCTGCTCTTATCTTATGGCTTCCCTCATTAATCTATACCTAATAGGATAGTTGATTTATGAATTACTGACTAAAAATAATTATAAGGGAGAGATTAATATGAAACAGTTAAGAGGAGTTTTTATTCCAATTATGACTCCATTTAATAAAGATGAATCAATACATGAAGATGCTTTGAGGAATCTTGTTAAATATTTGATAAAAAATGGTGCTCATGGATTTATTCCTACAGGAAGTACTGGAGAATTTCCACATCTAAATATTAATGAAAGGAAAAAAGTATGGGAAATAATTTTTGACGAAACCAAAAATAAAATTCCTGTGGTACCGTGTGTAACAGCGAACACCACTGCAGAAACTATTGAACTAGCAAAATTTGCAGAACAAAATAACGCAGCTGGAATTATGGTATGTTCTCCTTATTATTATATACCAACCGAAAAAGAACTTTATGTACATTTTCGGACCCTTGCTGAAAGTGTGGAATTACCTATTATGCTTTATAATTCACCCCCAACCAAGGTAGATTTGAAACCAAAATTCGTAGTGTCTTTAGCAAACATTCCAAATATCAGTTATATTAAAGAAGGTAGTAGCTTAGAGTATATCAATGAAATAATACAATTAGCTGATGGTAAAATATCAGTGTTTTGTGCTGGTGCAGGTTTCATTGTTGAGGCTGTTCATGCGGGTGTAAAAGGTTGGGTTACAGCATTACAAAATTTTGTACCAGCTGAATGTGTTAAATTATTCGAAGCTGCAGAGCAGGGGGATTTCGCTGAAGCTAAGAAAATATTTGAGAGAAGCATAAGTCCCATTTGGAACTTAATTAATAGTTCTAAACAAGGTGAACAATTAGCTAAGGCGGCTGCTGATTATATAGGGTTACAGGTAGGAAAAATGCGTAAACCTCTGTGTTATCCAGAAGAAAGCGAAATTGTATCTATGACGAAAATATTAGATTCCCTTAAGCCAGATTATATTGAATTTGTGAAAAAATAAAAGGATATTATGCAAAAAATGCTTTTAGTAAAGTAAAAAGATATTCTTTTTTTCTCTAGCTCGGTGCTTGAAAACTGAATTCCCCATGGATGAAATAATAGTGCTGAAAGAGGGAACGTTTGTTAACCATTCAGAAGAAATCATAAGATTATCTATGGAGAGTATTAGTATACTTACTTTAGGTGATAAATACGTAAGATGCTTTTTTAAATTACCAGCTTATGCAATATTAAAAGAGGAAGAAAGTTATATCTAAAGGTGGATGGTAGTTTTGCCAGAAATGTTTCTTCAAGTTTGCCTGCATGATTAGTTAAAGCTTTACACCATTAGTACTTGTAGTACTTGTTATTCTTCTATGGGATGTGATAAGTTGGATTGGTTTATGTGTGATACTCTCCTTTAGATTGTAGATAATAATAAATGGTACTGCTCTGAATTTGCATTTTATGATAAATAGTATGAAAGAATTTTTTATTGCCAAAAAAAGCTTGAGGAGGCAGCTAATATGAATAGTATATCTTTTTTGGTAAGTATTATTGTTTCTCTAGTAATGCCTACAATAGTTACTGTTGCGCTGGTTTCTTTTAGTTTAGGGTGTAATTATTTTCTCTTCGGACTTTCATTTTGACAAACAAATATGTCAATGCTAACAAAAGTTGCTATTTTGAATATGGATATAGGTTTTAAGGTTCATTGGAATGCAATAGGGGGGGGTAATCAAATCCAATATTACTGATTAAACTTATTCTACAGAAGTATTTTTTAAAGTTATTAGTATATGAGCTTTAAAGCAGTAGAAGTTTTTTAAGGATCATGATATGGTGTAGGTGCCATCTTAGACCTATACATAACTCTCAGTTCTATGTGGTAATTTTCGTATAAAAAAAGAAGGAGTTAGTTTATGAAAAATAATAACAGTAAGTTTAAAATAGTTGTAGTAGATAGCGATACTGATTCTATTGACATAGAGATAAAAGAAGCAAAAAAAATTGGAGCAAGTGTTGTAATGGGTAATTGTAAGGACGAAAATGAAGTAATAGATATTGCCAAAGATTCTGATGCTATTCTTGTTAATCATGCTCCGATATCCGAGAGAGTAATTGAA
>JBECUL010000155.1:0-2470 GCA_040225955.1 Candidatus Asgardarchaeum abyssi
GTATAGAGATGCCAGTAAGAGTCAATTAATTACGAGGAAGCTGAAACGGATAGAGGCGTATGCGAGGAGATACGAGAAGATGATAAGAGTTGAGATAAACGAGCTAAGGCGGATGTTAGAAATATTTAAAAGTGGCGGAGTAGGAGATATAGTGGGAGCGGCAAGTTTTTCATAGAAATAATAAAAAATTAAGTAAAAGTTAAACCGTAATCAAAAGAGTTTTTATTTAGAGGGTGTTCAATAGATGCCACCAAAAATAGAATATTATGATTTTGGAAGGATAGTAATAGATGGAAAGCATTATAGTCATGATGTGATTATCTTTCCAGATAAAGTGAAAGCTGATTGGTGGAGAAAGGAGGGGCATCGTCTCTACCTAACAGACATAGAGGATGTGTTGAATTATAAACCAGAGGTTCTAATAGTCGGAACGGGTTATCATGGAATACTAAAAGTGTCTGATGAAGTAAGAAGCAAATTAAAAGAGTTAGGTATTGAGCTATTAATTTTAAAAACATCTGAAGCTATCAAAAAATACAATGAAATAGCTGAGAAGGCGAAAGTGGTTGCAGCACTTCACTTAACTTGTTAAGTTAAGATATTGTAATGATTGTCCATAATGTACATGTAACAAATGTTACTACTATCGAGTCTACTACACCAAGAGTAAGTTGAGTAATTGTATGCGCCCTTAAGGTGTATCTTGCCCATATAACTGGGATTACTAAAAGATATAAAATAGTATATTCTATTCCTAAAAAATAGACTACATAGGTTAGAGGACCTGTGACTCCTGCTGTATGCACACTAACCTTTGTTTTAAAATTAATTATCAAAAGTGAAGTTGTTACTGTTGCGTATGAAAGCATAAAAAGTGCAAAAAGTGATGCGCCCAAAAGCAAGGATATTATTGAACCTAATAGATGCATTGATACGGCAAAAATAAAAAACAAGGGTCTTTTCTCTTGTTGACTAACAAAAATATCTGTATGTCCTAGTAATGTGGCTATTGGTATAGGAGCTGGTGGGAGTATTGTGAGAAATATTACTGCTAAAGTGAAGCCCTCGAATGGACTGAATGGCATAAAGAGTGTGGGCTCTATAGTTAAAATTATTAATGACACATATAATGCAAATAGTGGCGCATTGGTCAAATGCGATATAACCCTCGCTATTAATATCTTGTTCATTTTCATATCACTAATTCTAATGATCTATAGTTAAAAAGGTTTATTTTACTCTGATTATGCAAAGATAAATGGTGATTATAATGAAGATTATAAAAACATATCTATCACTTCAAACAAAGAAGCGAATAGAAGTTATAGATATTACGGATAAAGTGTCTAAAGAGATACTTAAAAGTGGAATTACAAATGGGTTTGCTATTATATATGTTCCACATACAACAGCTGCTGTTACAATAAATGAACCAGATCCAGCTCTTTTTGAGGATATCATTAAAACCTATACCAAGTTGGTTCCCATAGAAGGGTCATATAAGCATAATGAGAAATATTCGGGAATACCAAGAGAGCAAAATGCTCATGCACATATTTTATCTTCACTCATAAAACCAACTGTTGTTGTTTCGATCGAAGATGAGAAATTAGAGCTTGGTACATGGCAAGCAATATTATTTCTAGAATTTGACGGTCCAAGAAATAGAAAAGTGTATGTTAAAGTTATGGGCGATTAAGAAAACCTCTATAATCATGCCAGAAACAGTTATAGCGGAGAAAACTTAGTAAAATTTATAAGTCAAAAATCTAATATTTTTGTGATAATGCACAAAAAATTATACGGAGGTGTGTTTTTATGTGGTGGGGTTACGGTTATGGTCGCAGACGTGGTAGAGGTTATAGATGGCGATTCTGGGCAACTGGTATACCTGGATGGATGGCATTTGGTTATTCTCCAGGATGGATAGGTGTGACACCTACAAGTTTACCTCCATTTGCTCAATGGTTAATGAGTACAGGAAGAATGAATGAATTTATGCAGTATCTACGAAACACATTTCCAAGTTATCCATATGGAAGACCTTATCCCATTCAAGCTTCTCAACAAACAACACAACAAATGTATCCTACTATACCTCCTCCCACGCTCACTCCAGAGGAAGAACTGAGATACCTCGAAGAGCAAAAGCAGTTCCTTGAGCAACAGTTACAAGAATTAAAGAGAAGGCTTAATGAACTTAAAAAGCAATAATAATATTTTCATTTAATTTAATTGAATTCTTATGTATATAATTATAAGCGCTGATTTTATCTTATCGTTTTTCTTTTTTCAAAGTAGGTTATATGCTTATAAAAGCAATACACCAACTGTAACAATTAAAAGTGTAAATATTCTCAATAAAGCGAGTTAAATTAAAATATGTATGATATATAGTCTGATATGAAAAACTTATAACTTCGTCGCTCGTTTTCTAATATTTAAAGAGGGTGCGTGTGGCCGCCGGCTT
>JBECUL010000156.1:0-2460 GCA_040225955.1 Candidatus Asgardarchaeum abyssi
CGCCGTATACCGAACGGTACGTACGGTGGTGTGAGAGGACGGTAGATAAATTAATTATCTACCTCCTACTCGATTAATTTAAAGTAAAAAAATAGTACACAAAAATAAAATTAAGCTAGTGCAATAAATTCAACTTCTACATCTATTCCATCAAAAAGTTTTGCCACCTGAACACAACACCTAACTGGTCTTAATTTTTCATCTTTGAAATAACTATAGTAAATGTCATTGAATTCCTTAGCCTTATTTATATCACGGATAAAAACAGTAATTTTTACTAATTGTTCTAATGAAGACCCGTTTTCTTCAAGGATTGTTTTAATATTTTCCATAATTCGTTTTGCCTGAGCTTTAATTCCTATTTCTATTTGATTATTAGCACTTTTCCCAATTTGTGTCGAAAAAATAAATCCATTTGCTCTAACTGCTTGAGCATTATTAGTTGGAAATACATTGTTACTATTAAGATTTTCTTTTTTCATTTTACTTACTCCTTCATTTTTGATTAATTATCTTTATTATTTTCAATTGGTTTTTACACTTTCCATTTTTTCCTATAAAAAAATGTTACTATCATAGAGTTCCGATAAAGCATGTTTTCGCTTACTACCTAAAAATTTTGGTAGGTACTTCACAAAAAAAACAATCTTAAGAGGCCTTTCCCCATTTCCCTCCCCAGTATTTTATTAAAATAATCTATTAATCTACTTCTATTAACTTCCTTACAAATAACTTCTACATAATAAAGACTTTATTAATTAGTTTTTTGATTCAATAACATGCAAGATACATGAAGCGTTGCTTTGTCATTTGGTCACCTTGATAGGAAATCCCTCTATAATAATTGTATTAGATGATGAGACAATTAAATCAATTTGTATCTTACTTATTTCTTTATTTCTTTCTTCTAATGAAATATACTAAAATAAGATTTTTCCATTCAAAACGAGAACAACATCATCTACACGAATAGTAGGATCTTTTATTACTAAATCAAGATGGTTGTTACTATTAATAACACCACCCCAAGTAATATTACTGCCAATACCTATATGCATTGTTCCCATACAACCCTCATCTTCTAACATTCTTCCCCTTAGCTTTGAACGCGAATTCATACCGATACCAATCTCACCAATATTATAAATGTTTTTATCATTTTCATTTATTTCAAGCAGAATATCTCGTAAAATATCTGCCTCTTTCCCACCTTCTATTTTCTTAACTAACCCATCTTCAACTGTTATTGTAATCGGTTCTTTAATTAATCCAAGACGTGGGTGCGGAATGCTTCCATCAACAACCATAATTCCATTAGAAGTTCCCTCCAGGGGTCCTATTGCACATTCAATATTTGGCGGAGCTGAAGTTGTTCCTTTATCTATGCTCGTCGCATATTGAGATACAGCTGACCTTCCACTTATTTTTGACTTAAGGTAAGTACCTGCAGCAGTTTCAACAATTATAACATCACCTATCAACTTCTTTCCGACAGTATCCAATTGTTTACCACGTTCTATGAAGTCCTCGTCAAGGCCACCTTCTTTCATCATATCAATATCATAATCAACCATGTTTATCCAGCGCGCTCCGCTAGATACTGCATTCCGACGAGCATCTGTATGATACATTGAAAATTTCGTGATTGCAAAAATAACATCCGAAACTTTTGCTGCGATTGCAGTTACATAAGGTGGTTCATCACCATGCATCTTTCTGTCTGTAATTCTCAACATAGTTTTATTTGGGAATTCCTCTGCTGCTAACCACATGATATCGGCGATCATTTTTGATGAGTCATCAGTGATAAATAAAATTATCTCCTCACGTTTGCAATTAGCACATGTCTTTAGTAATTTAAGAGCATTTTTAAGGCAATTAGAATCCATTTTATATCCCTCCAATATTTAAATATTTTTATATTCTTTGTTTTATAAAACTCAAAACATAAATCTTACTTTTATTTGCATTATATTAAAATCATTCTTTTAAATATATCACCCCTTTCAATTTAGTTTTTCATAGAATGCATCTTCTCTATTCTCATTATTCTATGCATACAAAATCCTTATGTTAAAAGACTGAATGCTGCCAATCACTGTACTATAACACATATCACTATCAAATATGTTGCCTTAACCTCCTTTAAATATAGAAAACAAGACAAAATCTGTTTTGTTAAAAGATTTTTTTCGAATCTCTTATTTTGTTGACGCCTATATATAATATATGAGTAAAAAAGAAGACCATATCAGAGATATTTAAAAATAATTCATTCAATTGTTATTATTACTTTTGTTTTCTTTTTAAACTCACATAAATCAATCAAAATATTGTAATAATTTAAAATAGAGTATCTTTTTTATAGTTTAATTTTCCTTTTAAGAGGTTTTCCTTTAGAAACTCTATCCATTATAGTAATTCCCCAACTTTCAATGACTTGGTTAAGAAACTTCTCAG
>JBECUL010000157.1:0-2437 GCA_040225955.1 Candidatus Asgardarchaeum abyssi
TATTATAAACAGTTCACGCTGTATGGCGAGCTTGCGCCGGATATCCTCAGCCGGATCGTTCCATGAAGGTGTATCCGGAAACGCCTTCTGCCATAGAGCAATTACTGCCTTTTCATCGGTTTCTTTGTAGGGACGAATTTGCATAATAGCTATAGTTTAAAATAGACGAAAAAATCGGATTGCATCATAAATAATATCCCATATTCAGCAAGCAATAACATATTTTTATCAGCAAAGATTTTTAACATATGAATTAGTTCACAAGTTAATAAACATTAAAATGGATAATCGATAAATTCTCCAAAATAAGCTATATGACCATCGATAAATATTTTAAAAACATATTTATCTTCATTAAATCTTAGGTTAAATCCCTTACATGGCATATCTTTAATCTTAGATATTTTTCTTCCATTTTCAAGCTCTACAATGTATTCAAATTTAAAACATGACTGCGGACTGTTATATGAAATTTCTATTGTTTTTTTATCAAGTATGACTTTAGAAATGAACTGGCGTTTGCATAAAAAGCAGGTTCTAGATACTATGATATTTTTAGCATATTTTCTTTGCAGTTTCTGGCTAATTTTATTTATTAACGTTTCCCTTTCACCTTCTGAACGGCATATAATAAACGATAGGTTGTTTTCAAGGGGCAAACCATCACGCAAAAACACTTCTGCACACCTATGGTGAATTATTGATCTTTTTAATGATTCATTTCTAATTGCGCCACGATGATATATTTGGTCAAAGGGCAGATTTTTAAAGTTATCTATATTATCATAAATTCCTGGATTTTTGCTGCCTAGATTCCCTTCACTAAATCTAATTTCGGGAATAGATAGAACTTTTGTAGAATTAAAAACAAGATATATAGGGATAGGGCAATGAGCTTTAAATTTCTCTGTACAAATTCCATTTGGACAAAATCCCTCAACATGAAACAAGTTTGGAGTATCAGGTCGAAAATAAAGTCTGGCATAGTCAAGAACCCAATCTAAAGTACCTGCTATTACTTTTTTGCTTGCGCTATCTGTTTTTAATAATCCTTTTGAATCAACTTTATTACGCGAATAAAGATATCCTGTTTTTAATATGTTTATTATATTTTCAATGTCAGAAAAGTGAAATAGATATTTGGGCCACCAGGCAGGCTCAACTCTTTTTGATATCTCATTAATAATTTTTTCGATCTTATGGGATATTATAATTGTATCCTTTAAAAATCATCAATGTAGCTGTAATTATTTTGATGGTCAAACAATGACGGTTGTTTCGTTTTAGGTGCTAATTGAACAGCGGACATTTTATCATCTCCAATAATTTCAATTGGTTTGATATAAGGCAGGTTTGTTAATAATGTTATTATGCAATCAGTGTTTGGTATCCCCATTTCAGAGATATCTCTTGTCCTGCAAATTCCTTTGTCGCGAATAAATTGCCATAATTCTAATAGACCTTTGTTGATTTCGTCACCTTCCCATGGCAATAAAGTCTCTTGGTCATTGTATTTTATTAATATGCCATCATCTACAATAATAGAAGAGAAACTATTATTTTCGTTAGTCTTAAAGATATTATTTAAAGATAATACATTTTCTAGATCACTTTTCAATTCTGAATAAGGATATGACCGTGGTTCTGTCATTAACCACTTACGCATTTCAGTGATTTTTTTGTGTTCAGGAATCAAATTCCCATTGGATAAGTAAACATAAATATTAATTGGCAGTTTCTTCAAGTATCTTTCCATTAATGGCTTAACGTCATCCCAATCGAGTTCTCCATTTCCACATCCTAATTTGGGGAATGCAATTGAAAATATTCTTGCCTTGCTATAGTTATTTGTAAATGTTTTTAAGCCTTTTTCTATATATTCAAATTTCGATGGTTGACGCCAATGTTTTTTGGTCGGGAAGTTTAGAACCCATTTGTTTGATGTTCTAAATAACCATAAAGAGCCAATATCTATTTTTCTTTTTTCACATAGCTTTTGATATTCATTAAACATATCAGGAAATAGTCGCTTAAATTCTTTAGCTAAACCTTTTCCCATCGCACCAACAGTATTAACTGTATTCACTAAGGTCTGGGCGGGAGCTTCAAACAGGTTTCCTTCAATATATAAAAACATTTCATTCCTCAAAGATAAACGTTTAAAAGTACCACATGCCAAACAAATATTGTTAATACAAACAGTTTTTTCAAGCAATTTCTGATGATTATAATTTTTCTTTTTTTAATGTATAATCATCTTAAAAGCATAGACATTTTCCTCAATTAACAATATGTATCGCTTTTTTATCTGCATACAAGCCAGCTTCCATCATCGCCTCGGATAAAGTCGGATGGACTGCCATGAGATGACCCAGATTCTCGGTGGTGCCATCGAATTCGAGCAGGGCTGTTCCGGCAAAGATGATATCACCGGCAT
>JBECUL010000158.1:0-2430 GCA_040225955.1 Candidatus Asgardarchaeum abyssi
CCCCGATGAGGAATCGTTGAAGCCAGCATTATCAATACTAAATTATTTTTTAGACTGAGATGATAGCCAGTTTATATAAATCCAAAACAATCGGAGTATGAAATGAACCAATTCATATTAGTTGGAGATATTGGTGGCACAAAAATGACGCTTGCGATTTTCGAGAAAGATAAAAGACCGAACGAGTTTATCAAGAAGAAAACATATAAAAGCAAAAATAGAAAGGCTTAGAGAATTAGTTGATTGGTTTTAAAGACATACATAAAAAATTGAGAGAGAAGGTATATAGTAACAAAATTTATGAAATTCCTAGGAGAAGATTTTTAACCTCTTCTGTTGTCATAATTTTTGCACCGTAAAGTTTTTTCATAGTCTCTAGAGCATTCTTATGTTTTTCTTCGTCTATATCTGCAGTAGCATCTGAGACAACAATTATTTTCCAGCCTCTATAGAAAGCATCAGCTGCTGTGTGTTGTACACAAATGGAGGTGGCAACTCCTGTTAAGATAATAGTATCAACCTCAGAGAGCCTTAGAATACCCTCTAAATCCGTGTTGAAGAACCCGCTATAAGTACGTTTTTCAACTATGTAATCACTCTCTTCAACTTCAAAATCTGGAATTACCTTTGCACTGTCTGATCCCTTCACAGCATGAGGACCCCAAACTTCTAGCTCAGGATCTCCAACTTCATGAGCATCATTTGTAAATATGACTGGCATTCCTTTATCCCTAGCTATTTTTAGTAATTCTTTGATTTTTGGAATTATTTTTTCTGCATCTTTAATGGCAAGAGATCCATAAACAAACTCAATAATCATATCAATTACTATAAGTGCAGCCTTCATGTAACCACCCCGAGAATGAGAACAGTGCCTGTATTAAATTATTGATGCAAGTTGCTTATATCATTTGCTTTTTAGGAGAGATATTGGTTTTTGATAAAATGTGTAATAAAATAAATATCTCACTACCGAAGTTCATCTATAATCGAAACAAGTTTCCTAACTCTTTCTATATCAACCGGATTTTCAAGGATTCCATCTTTTTTAAAAAATGAGCCTATAATCGCTCCATCAGCAATTTCAATAAGGTTCTTTGCATTATTCTCATTAACTCCACTTCCAATTAAGATAGGAATATTTTTAATTTTCTCTTTTAAGCCTTTAATTAGTTGAATATCTGGAGGACTCCCAGTTTTTGCCCCTGAGATTATAATAGCATCCGCCAATCCACGATATGCGGCATCTTCGGCTTCCAAATATATCGGTCTATCATATAGGGGTGACGCGTATTTTACACGAATATCTGCAAATATTTTAATATCCTCACCTAATAAGGCTCTGTATGTTAAGAGTTCATGCGCGTTAGCCTCTATAATACCTTGGTCCGTTACATAAGCTCCAATTAGAATATTTGTCCGTATAAATCTGCTTCCTATAGTATATGCTATCGCCATTGCAGCAATGGAATCTCTACGGAGAACATTTATCCCAATGGGTATGCTAATAACTTCTGCAACCTTTGAAGCTACAAATGTCATACTGGCTATAGTCTCTGGAGGAACCTTAGTAGGATAGTATGGGACATCATTTATATTTTCTATTATAATACCATCAACACCACCGTCTTCTAAAGCTCTTGCATCATGTATAGCCCTATCGATAATCTTTTTTAATTGCCCATCATATTTCGGACTTCCAGGTAGTGGCAAAAGATGAACCATGCCGATAATTGGTTTTTTTCTTGCAAATAAATTTGCTAACATATAAATCAGCTCCCTACGACTAACTAAAGTTATTTATGTTCCGTATATATTACATTTTGTATCGTATATACTCTACAGTAATGGTGCAAAATATGAATATAGAAATTCTTAGGTCTAAAAAGCCACTTTACGTTGATGCGCATACTCATTTTTATGAATATTCTGATAACCAGATAAGTGCATACTCTAAAATAGGCATCATTTTTCTTGGCGTTTCCGATGACATTGAATCATCAATGAAAACAATTGAACTTAGCAAAGTGTATCAAAATCTAATTCCTTGTATTGGAGTCCATCCTTGGACGTTCAACGAGAGAAAAATAGATATTTTATCATCCATCCAACAAATAGAATATCTAATTAACAATTTTGACATACGATGCCTAGGCGAGGTAGGCCTCGATAAACGTTATGGATTAAAAACATATGAATTGCAGAAAGAGTTTTTCACTAAGGTACTTGAGCTTGCTTTTGAATATAGTTTGCTATTAAACCTACATACACTAGACGCTTGGAATGAAATTTTTCAAATGGTTTGCGATGCTGGTATAAAAAAGGCGATATTTCATTGGTATACTGGTCCATTAAATCTGCTAGAAGAAATAACTGCGCAAGGTTATATGATAACTATTAATGCTGCTGTGACTCGACAGCCGAAACATA
>JBECUL010000159.1:0-2385 GCA_040225955.1 Candidatus Asgardarchaeum abyssi
AAAATTTCTACGTCACTATAATAAATATCTTCAAATTCTCCATGGTCAGGGCATTTCTTAGAAATCATTACCTTTCCGTCTTTTTCATAAAGTTTTGCAGAAATAATTTTTCCACATTCAGGGCATAAAGAGGCTGTATATCGTGGTAAGCTTAAATTATACTTTGGAGGTTGTATGGTCATAAGCTTCTTTTTAAGCACTTTATATGGAGCTTCCTCCTCACCTTTAAGGACTTTTAATAATTTTTCATCATGAATTTTCTGTAATATACTCTCATCAACTTTAAGCTTCAAGTCGATAGCCATAATATTCACCTTAATCCAAAACAATAGAAAAGTTTTTTATAAAATTTTTCCACTATTTCATACTCTTAGAGTTACTATTTGGTGGAAAAAATGATTGTTTCAAAAATTAAGAATGATCTAATGAAATTTGGATTGACCCAGTACGAGATTAAGGCTTATATTGCTCTTATAAGTCATGGCAGACTCTCTGCAAAAGAGATATGTCAAGTTGCAAATCTTCCTTATTCGAAAATTCATGAGATATTAAATAGGTTGGAAAGAAAAGGATGGATAGAGATAGAGATAGGAAGACCAACGTACTACTATCCCAAACCACCTAAAGAGGTAATTGAGGCAACAAAGGCAAAAATAATAGAGGATATCCAATCCATCGCGAATAGATTAATTGATGAACTACAACCGATTTTTGAGGAAAGAGGGATAAAAGAAAAACCAGATATATGGATTATTTATGGAAAAGAAAATATCATTAGGAAAATATTAGACATCATCAGTTACGTAAAGAATGAGATTGAGATTGCCATTCCAACAATCCTCACCGAGGATCTTAATTTAAACATTGGGCCTCTATTAACAAGCATTCTTGTAAAAGGAATTAAAGTCAAAATTTTAGCAACGCCGACTTTCAAACAGATAGCTTCAAAACATAGAAGTTTTAAGAATTTAGAGATAAGGTATAGAGATCAAATGTTTGGAGGAGGAATAATTAAAGACAATGAAGAAATAGTACTGCTTTTAAGTGAAAGACCATCTCAAACATTATTAGCTATTTGGTCAAAACATACTCTTCTAACAACAATAGGAAAAGCCTATTTTGAGAGTTTATGGAAGGATGCAGCATATGATACATAATTTTACATCAAATATTAAAAATTATTTTTAAAGATTGTAATCAGAATCGCGCCCTAGTAATAAGGGAACTCTATGATTTTTATTTCTAAGTAGAACAATTCTAGATGGAGGATGTTCTGATGCATATTCAAATTCTGGGAGATACTCTAATAATTTTAGAGCATACTCTTTTACTTCTTCATGGGTTGGCATATTTTCATATTTTAATCGCTGTGTAGACATACCTAGGTACATATATGCTTTTACTTCTACAAAGTCGGGATTCGCCATCTTAATTAATTCTGAATATCCCTTAAGATGTTCATCAGCCATATTATAATCCTTGATTACCGTGAGGCGAATTACCCGCCTACAAGGAACTGTACTCATAATTTTTAATGACCGTAGTAACCTATCCCATGCATCTTTGTGAACAGGCCTACTTATCTTCTTATACAGTATGGGGTCAGGTGCCGTTATAGAGATATAAAGTTGTGTTGGAAGAGCATGCTCATCTCTTAACTTTTCAAGCATCTCTGGAACTTGTCCATTTGTAACAAGGAAAATACTTATTGGGTTATACTTTTCACGAATATATTTTATCATCTTATCAAGTAGAGGATACATTGTAGGCTCGCCAGATAAGGATATGGCAAAATGTACAGGTTCCATGGATTCTTCTAATATTTTTTGGTTTACCTTTGGGCTAGCACGATAACCAGATAGCAATTGCTTTCGTTGCCTAATTAATTCCTCAACAATAAATTCAGGAGGGTCTACTTGATCTTCTCTAATGTCATAATACCTCATAAATTCCATTGGACGCCAACAATAAATACAATTATTATTACACCATAGAACTACAGGAGTTATTTCTGCACATCTATGAGTAGGAATACCATAAAATATCTGTTTATAACAAACACCTTCTCCTTTTATTGCTTTTTTAGTCCAATGGCAGAGCTGAACTGCTGAATGATGCCCTGCAATACCGTAATGCTTTTTCCGTAGTTCTTGTATCTGCCTTTGTGTTAAACTTATTATCTCTGATGTTTTTGCCATGCTAATCACCCATTATAAAATTGATTTTTGACAACTATTAATCATCACTATGGATTAATGGTATTTACTTTTAAATGTTTTTTACATTTGGTGTTTAATAAAATAATAAAAAGTCTGATATGAAAAACTTATAACTTCGTCGCTCGTTCTTTAAGATTTAAAGAGGGTGCGTGCGGCCGCCGGCTTT
>JBECUL010000160.1:0-2383 GCA_040225955.1 Candidatus Asgardarchaeum abyssi
CACAAAATAACATACCAAGGGTCTTTTATCTTTCTTTTTACACCATCCTTGATATCACCATAATGGCGTTCATCCTTAATAGAACCATCAGCACGTCTAACTATTATATCAACCCCGTGTTTTACTTTTGCTTTGTCACAAAAAACTCGCATATTAACCTCCTTTTTTTATTAATGTAAATAAGTTATTAAAAGTAACTGGTGAGCCTGAGTTATTTTTAACACTTATTACAACTGAATTTTGAAAACTTATATTTTTAAGGCATATAATATAGTTCCCGGTTAAATCGCCATTTTCATCTCTTTCTGGCAAAGCCGTTATTGATGAAAGCAGTGAACTTATTTGCTCTAATTCAGTATAGCTTTTATTTAGTATTTCAATTCCATCTACATTAAGAAGAACACCGAAGTTACTGTTAGGGGATGAAATAAGAGCCTCCTGTAATATTCCTTCTCCTTTATATGAGAAGAATTTATATATTTCTCCTGCTCCTATGCTTACATTTTCAAGATTAACCATATCTTTTGTTTCTGGGCCAACAGAGATTATCTTATATACCTGTCCTTCTGTCCCTGCATAGGAGGCATAAATGTATTCTCCATCTGTTGTAAGTCGGCTAAGGCTTTTATAGTTTGGATAGTCAGGATAAAGAGCGGATATTCTTGTCATAGTATAAGGGTCAATTTTAACTAACTTCCCATATTTCCACCAGCAAGATACATAAATATATTCTCCATCAAAAACAATATCTCTAAGCTGTCTTTCATCGTCTTCAAGAGTGACCGATGAAACTTCACTAAAACTTGCAACATCTATTTTCACAACCTTACCCGGGGTAGTATAGCAAGAACCATAAATGTAGGTTCCATCATAACAAAGAGCAGTAAGGCAGTCTTCTCCAGTATTAAGAGTAAGAGTAGATACTTTGGTCATAGTGGATGGGTCAATTTTTACTATTTTACCTGGCCATGTAAAACATGCAGCATAAAGATAAGTTCCATCATATAGTAAATCATAAATCTCTTTTTCATCTTCTGCTAAGGTACAGGTAGAGACACGGCTCATATCTTTCGGGTCAATTTTTAGCACTTTAACAGGTGAAAGAGAGGCAATATAAATATAGGTTCCATCAAAGGCTATTCCTCTTGTTCCGTAAGATTTTTCTAGTTCCCATCTATCAACTACAAGCAAAGTAGCAGGGTCAATTTTTAGTAAATTGGTATAACCACCAGTGTATGCAGCATAAAGATAAGTTCCATCAGTAATTAATGATTGAACCTCTGTTTCTCCTTCATTCAGAGTCAACACTGCTACTTTTGTCATGCTATTAGGTTCTATTTTAACTATTTGGCCCATTGCACCAGGGAGTCCAGGTGTTGGGTAACCCCTTGTTCCAGCATATATATATTGTCCATCATAACATAAGGAGTGGATTCCTATTTCCCCAGTGTATACCGATTCTACTTGGAAAATTTGTTCTATACCAGGGTTTGTTAATCTTATTGAGTCTAATTTTTTCATTTCACACCTTCCACAAATATTAGATAATACAATAAATACAACAAATAGAAATAATATTTTCTTTACACCCATGCAAACACCAAAGCAATTTTACCTGGTTTATAACTTACCAAATATAATGTCGTATCTATAAGAAAAAGTTTATCGTTCTCCCATATTCCCTCGGGAGCTTCCTCCCAATTGCCATCAAGAGCAAGTGCAGAAAAAGCAACTCTAAAAGGAGACTGGTCAGTAGTTTGGATTTTTAATCTTCTAGTAAAAATAGGAAGAGCTTGGATATATCTTACCCCAGGGTGTGTAAGTTCGACTTTATATATATACGGAGTCTTAGATGGAGAAACTACTGGTTTTGAAACATCAAAATCTCCTCTTCCTACTTTTAAAAATAATTTCTTCTGTGCCTGTGCTGTATTTTCCAAATAAATAGTACTGAAAGGTTGTCTTATTCTATAATATACAGTTCCTATTGGATATGGATGCCCATTAGGGTCATTAAGTCTTATAGTTCCCACTCCAGTAGAATCAGGGAGATATAGTATACAGTCTCCTTCTTGGTCATAACTTCCTATACATTCAGGGCTTGGTCTTTCAGTGCTCAAGTCAATTTCAATATCTGCCATCCATCCAACATTAGTAACCTTCAGTGAAACAAGGCTTATTTTTTCTGCTATTTTCTCAGGGACCTTTTCTGAAAGAAAAAACTTGTCTTCTGTTTCTAAAATCCTCGTCCCTATTTTAGCAATCTCTTTTTCATTCATTTCTTTCCTCTTTTAGTCAAAGCAATAATTGAGAATGTAATGGCTACTCCAGCTAGAATCCAAGGTAAAACATTAGGTTTTTTGGCTAATACTGCTACTTTTTT
>JBECUL010000161.1:0-2355 GCA_040225955.1 Candidatus Asgardarchaeum abyssi
GAAAGGGATCAATTATTTGATAAAATATTAGCAGCATGACTCTTCCTTTCAGGCTCATCTTGCATTGGATAAGACTTAAAGAATGAAGTTGGATTCTTGAAGAATAAGAAAAAAATAGGATTAGAGCGAGACCAAAAGACAATTAAGCTATTAGCTGGGATGAAAGAAAACTTCCAAAGGGTAATAGGTAAGTTTTTCGCTTGTAGAAAAAAGATGCCCCCCGCTCCTGCTGGGGGAGTTTCACTTGTCAAATTATGGGGTAAAAAAATATAAATTATCCCTTTTATATTTTATAACGAAAGGATAAATAAGATGAATAAAATAAATATTAAATTTACAGTTAATGGTAAAAAATATAATATTGATATAAATCCTGAAGAAAGATTATTAGACGTGCTACGTAACAAACTCAATTTAACTGGAGTAAAAGAAGGTTGTGGAGAAGGAAAATGTGGCGCATGTACCGTAATAATGGATGGTCTTGCTGTAAATTCTTGTCTAGTTCTTGCCTATCAGGTCAGAGATAAGGAGATTATTACAGTAGAAGGATTGAGTAGAAATGGTGAACTTGATAAACTCCAACAATCATTTATCGAGAATGGAGCAATTCAGTGTGGTTACTGTACCCCTGGAATGTTGTTGTCTGCTAAAGCATTATTATTGAAAAATCCCAATCCTACTGAAGAAGAGATACGTACTGCTATAGCAGGAAATTTATGCCGTTGCACAGGATATATAAATATTATTAAGGCAATTAAAAATGCAGCAACTATTTATCAGAAAGAGAGGCGTAATGCTCGTGAATGATTTAAAAATTATTGGTTTTAAAACATTAACAGAAACTATAGATTTTTTGAAGAATTTTGATGGCAGAGTAGCTTTTATCAATGGTGGAACAGACCTTGTTATTCTTATGAGAGAAGGTAAAATCAAACCAGAAGTAATAATAGATATTTCTCAAATAAGTGAAATTAAAGAAATCATAAAAAACAATGATAGGATAAATATTGGAGCTGGAGTTACATTAACTGAAATTGCAGAAAGCTCGTTGATTAGATCCAGCTTAAATTGTTTAGCTAAAGCAGCTGAGCAGGTTGGATCAGTTCAAATTAGAAATCGAGGCACAATAGGAGGTAATATAGCTAGTGCATCTCCTGCTGGAGACACCTTGCTTGCACTAAATGCATTAGAAGCAGAAGTAAAAATTCTTGGTATAGATGGAGAAAGAATAGTTCCATTTAAAGAAATTATTATAGGGAAGGGACAAACATCTCTTAGTGAAAAAGAACTAATAACGTATATTAGCACCCCTGCATTAAGTACTGAGGAATATATAAGTAGTTTTCAAAAAATAGGTAGTAGAAGATCAGTATCAATTTCGAGAGTAAATATAGCAGCGGTTATTAGAAAGAATAAAGAAGAGAATATTATCAGAGAATCGAGAATAGTAGTAGGTGCTCTTAGTAATAAACCAATCCGTCTCAATGATGTTGAGAAATACCTAAAAGGAAAGGAAGTAAATAGAAATTTAGTTAATCATTTTGTAAAAATGCTTTATGATGTTATTAATAGTGCTATACCGGGAAGATACTCACAAAACTATAAACGTAGTGCTATTCAGGGTGTTGGATATGATCTTTTTTATGATATGTTTGGGAAGGTGACATAGAATGAAAAAAGAATTAAAATATATTGGGAAAAATATACCGTTATCTGAAGCATATTTTAAAGTTACTGGTAAACTGAAATTTACCGGTGACATGAAATTAGATAGCATGTTACATTGTAAATTATTATTGAGCACTGTTGCTCATGCCAAGATAAAGAAAATCGACATTTCTGAAGCTTTAAAGTTTCCTGGGGTAGTAGCAATATATACCTATCTAAACACACCAAAAATCACTTATAACACTCAGGTCTGGAATGCAATACAGAAACCTGTAGCGGAAGATCAAAGGATAATTTCAGACAAAGCAAGATTTGTAGGAGATAAAATAGCTGCAGTTGTGGCAGAAAATGAAGAGAGTGCTAAAAAAGCAACAAGGCTGATCAAAGTTGAGTATGAAGATTTACCAGCATATTTTGATCCTGAAGAAATAATTGGGAAAAAAGAAGTAAATATTCATGACATAGAAGAGCCTTTCTTTAGAAAGAAAATAGAATGTGGAAATATTGAAAAAGGATTTCAAGAAGCGGATATTGTCGTAGAAGATAGGGTAGTAACTCCTAAACTGCATCATGCTGCAATTGAAAATCACATATGTATAGCTTATCCTGACGATAAAGGCAAGATAACTGTTTTAAGCCCTTGCCAGATTCCATTTGCAGTGAGATTAATAGTAGGCAAAGTATTAG
>JBECUL010000162.1:0-2340 GCA_040225955.1 Candidatus Asgardarchaeum abyssi
TCTGGCTGTTAATAACATAGAGCCAAAAGAGGCCAAAAATCCCATTACTATAAATACAAAAATTTTTACTTTTCCCACATCAATTCCGCTTAATCTGGCAACATTGATGTTGCCTCCAACCGCATATATATAACTACCAATTTTTAATTTAAATAAAAAATTACTTACAATTAGAATTGCAATAAATATAAAAAACGGAACAGGAATTCCTCTTATTAGGCCTCTGCCAAGTTGCCGAAATCCATCCGGAAGACCTGCAATTGGAGAACCATGGCAATATAACATTGCAGTTCCTTCCACTATAAGCATTGTTGCCAATGAAGCGGCAAAAGAAGGTATTTTTCCTTTGGTTACCAGTAACCCATTGATGGCCCCTATAATAATTCCAGACAATAAACATGCAACTATTCCCAAAAATATCCCATAATTTTGTGAAACTCCTACCAAAAGCAAACCCGAGAATGAAATAGTCGAACTAATTGATAAATCAATTTCACCGGTTAGTATAACCAAAGTCATACCAATAGCAAAAATACCTGAAATTGCAATATTTCGACTAAGATGCATAAAATTTCTCCAGGATAGGAAATGAGGTGAATAAGAAGACATAAGAATAACTAGAATTATAAGACCTATTAATAAACTAGCCTGCCGCTCAATACCTCTACTCCACAAAAAGCTATAAATATCATTAAGCTTTCTTTTTAAAGCTAAACTTTCTATTTTCATTTTTACTAACATACCTCGTTTAAATTTTTCTTTTATATTTCTCAGAACTTAACCTTCGTATTCCTAATTAAAAATCGATTATTCTAAGCATGCATTCTTATTTATAGGTCGACAGAAGATTAACCTCCTATTTGTACTTTAAATCCAAATTGTGCTACAACTTCTTTTAAGTCGAGTAATTCTTTTCTTGGAAGAGGCTTTCTTCCCATCTTTTTTGCTTTACCCAAGCTTATAACCTTTGAATCTCCCAGTCTATGATAAGGAAGTAAGTGTATTTCCTTAAAACCATCAATTTTCGACAAAAATTGACATATGAGTCTCATGTCTTCTTTGGTGGCATTAAATCCCGGAATAACAGGAATTCGAACTATTACAGAAGCTCCGTTTTCAATCAATTTTCTAAAATTGTTAAGTATTAATTTATTTGAAATACCTGTACCATAAATATGCTTTAAATCATCTACATGCTTGACATCATATAAAAATAAATCTGTCCATTTTGCCAGTCTTTTTAAAATTTCGTAACTGTAATATCCGCAAGTCTCTATAGCCGTATGTATTCCCATTGAATATACTGATTTAAGAATTGCTTCAGAGAAATCAGGTTGGCTTCCCGGTTCTCCTCCAGATAGTGTAATGCCGCCACCAGATTTGCGATAAAATAATATGTCTTTTTTTACTTCCTGCAGCACTTCTTCTACTGACATATATCTACCAGCCAAAGTCAATGCTCCGGATGGACAAATTTCTACACATTTTCCGCATTTATCACATTCAATACGATTAATGTTAATGAACTGATTTTCTTCGTCTAATTTTAACGCATTGATTGTGCAAACAGAAATGCATTGTTTACATAATATACAAGTTTCGCTATTATACATGATTTCTATATCGGTTTGATTGGACTCAGGATTAGAACACCACTCGCATCTTAAAGGACAACCTTTAAGAAAAACTACTGTTCTAATTCCCGGTCCATCATGAATCGAATATTTTTGTATGTTGAAAACAATACCCTTTATTGATTTTTTAAAAGAATTCATAAATACCACCATAAATTAATTACACTAATCTATTCTGTCTAAAAAACAATATCTCCGCCGCCCTTTTTATCGAATTAATGATGAAGATATTGTTTTTTTATATTGCCTTATGCCAAGGAGAGTTCAGTCCTTTCGATAATATCATTTTGTACTTCCTTGTCTAATTGCACAAAGAAAGCACTGTATCCAGCCACTCTAATTACAAGGTTGCGGTATTGCTCTGGATTCTTTTGTGCACTTCTTAAAGTTGCAGTATCTATTATATTAAATTGGACATGATTACCTTTCAAATCAAAGAAAGTCCTAACTAAATGAGCCCACTTATAGAGATCTCTTTCTGTCTGAACTGAAGACGGAAGGAATTTCTGATTAAGCAAGGTCCCATTAGAGGCAAGAATATGATCAATTTTTGCAACAGATTTAATTATAGCAGTAGGACCATTCTTATCACTCCCATGCGTGGGCGATAAACCATCTGCCAAAGGAGCTCTAGCTTTTTTACCGCTAGGAAGAGCAGCAACCGAATGTCCCATAGGAACATGTGCGGAAACCGGATAGAGGCCTG
>JBECUL010000163.1:0-2289 GCA_040225955.1 Candidatus Asgardarchaeum abyssi
CTGGTAACAATGGCGGTGATGGATTTGTTACAGCTAGACACCTTGCTCATTATGGATTCACGGTAAGTGTTATTCTGTCTTATTTTGAGAGATCAAGCGAATCTTGGCCTAGCACTTATAGAAGTGAAAAGAGCATTCGGGCGAATTTTAAAACAATTAAAGAGCACGTAATAAAATAGTGACAATGAGTATTTTTATTACTTTAAATTAAAAGGCGGGAAGAGCTTTGAATGACCGGGCAGAAGTTATAAAAGTTATCGTTGTTGGTGATGGAGCGGTTGGAAAAACATCAATAGTGAGAAGATTTACTACAGAAAAATTCGAAAAAACGTATTTTCCTACAGTAGGTGCTAATTTTTATGCAAGATATGCTCTTGTGGATAATAAACGTATAGTTTTGCAAATTTGGGATTTAGCAGGACAACCTCGGTTTAATGAAGTAACACAACTCTTTTTTAGAGGGGCTCGAGGTGTTGTTTACGTCTTTGATAGGACACGACCTATAACTCTTAAAAATTTGGAAAATTGGTTTAATCGCATCTATAACGAGATTGGTAAAGTCCCATCTGTGGTGGCTGGGAATAAAACAGATTTGGTGAGATCTACTAATGAGTATGATGACTTAGCAAAGAGATTTAGTGATATAATAGGTGCACAATATTTTCTGACAAGTGCTAAAGAAGATATTAATATTGAACAATTATTCATTGCCTTGATAAAGAGTATGTTTCAAACAGAAAAAATTCAATTACTTTAAGTATTTCAATTGACTAAATAAATAGCCGTAAATAACTTTAGTTGCAGTAATAGGAGAAATTTTACTTTCTATGAGAGGATTAAGTTCTGTAATGTCGAAAAATGGTATTTCGATGACATTTCCAATCTTTTCTATAATTTTCATTACGTAAAAATAATTTAAACCTCCTGGTTCAGGATTTCCAACACCCGGTAAAACTGCGGGATCAAAAACATCCAAATCAATAGAAAGATAGGCCAAATCGAAGATTTCTAAAAAATCTGTAATTTTTGAAATTATGTCATCTAAATTAGATTCTAAAAATACTTGCCATTCTACAAACTTTATATTATTACTCACGGCATATTCATATTCTTCCTTGCTTGGAGCTTTTATCCCAATTTGTATTATTCTATCTTTCGGGAAAAAATCTAAAATTCTTCTCATTGTGGTTCCATGTGAGAATTTTAAGTTGCTTAATTTATCACGTAAATCAAAATGACCATCAAGATAAACAATGCATATTTTCTTATTATTAAAGTGCGAGTAAAATGCTTTTACACCACCATAGGTAATTAAATGCTCTCCTCCTAACATTATAATACGTTTTTTCCTTTCTAGAAATTTTAAAGATGTTTCATAAATTGTATTTAATAGACTATTAATATCCCCATTTGGCGCAATTATATCTCCTAAATCATGAATAAGAAAATTGTCTGCATCAAAGTCAACCTTAATGTTATAAGTTTCCACATACAATGAAGCTTCTCTTATAGCATTGGGCCCAAATCTGGTTCCAGGGAGATGAGAAGTTGTCATATCTAAGGGTGCCCCAAATAAAATAAAATCAGCAACATCCAAATCTGCTTGAAATCCATTAAATGTAGTTAACATTCTCAACATCCCTATAGTGTTTATAGAGCTTAATTTTGTTCGCTAAAAAATTTTATTATTTAGTTTATTATTAAAAGAAACTTACTAATAACTAAATATTTCGCAATGGCTTATGTGTGACTCAGTAGGAGGATATTCATTGTGTTTCGTCGGCTTTTCATTTTTGAAAGTGATTACAAAAAATTAAGCAGGTATGTAAATACTCAACGTTCTGCTATTGTTATAGGAAGCGATGAGGGTGTTGATATCTTCATATCTCTTGTTTTAGAGTATTCTCCAGCTCTTGATGAGGTAATTGATGATCTCATTAAAAAGCTAAATGCTGATAAGTCTGTAAATTTAAAGGTTATAGCTCATATTTCTGAAGGTGTGACAATAGCTGAGAAATCGATGGTAAAGTTTGTTTTAAGTGGTGACGACCTTCGTGTTTACACAATAAATATTGTCCCTTTGGAAATTTTTAGAGTTGACGATAAAGTCAGAAAAGCTGACCTACCAAAAGACTTTGAATTGAAAGAAGAGATTATAAAACATATTGAAAACTAGTTGGCAGCAAAAGCTCTACTACTAGAAGTTGCGAAGGTTACTTTTGTTGAAGGGATGTATAATTTACTACTCAGTATAGAATCAATACCTGAGGTTATTGTTAGAAAAAGATT
>JBECUL010000164.1:0-2253 GCA_040225955.1 Candidatus Asgardarchaeum abyssi
AAGATATTTCATCAGGATTATCTCTAGCCACGCCGATAAAGGTAGGTTCAGCTCCATCCTCTATAAGGTGACTTGTTATTGTAAATCTATTTATATCATATATTTTTCCATACTCAAGAGTTTCTCCAGGCTCAGCTATTTCATCACCAGTACTTATTAATGCAACTTTCGGTTTTCTATAAACTTTAACTTTAGCAATACCCACTGCTGCTAAAACACCAATCTCATGAGGAGTCAAAATTGTATTTTTACGCAGAACAAATTCTCCTTTCATCACATCAGAACCAGCAAATTGTATGTTATGCCCGGGAGCAACACTACGATATACTTTGACAAAATCTCCTTCTCTTGAGGTGTGTTCTACCATAACCACAGCATTAGCTCCTTTTGGGATTACAGCACCAGTGCCTATCTCAACTGCAACTCTAGGAACTACTTTAATTTTCGGAACTTTACCAGCATCCACAGTGCCACCATATCTAAGGGTTACAGGCCTATTTTCGTGCGCGTGAAAAGTATCGGAAGCTATAACAGCAAAACCATCAACTGTAGCTCTATCGAAAGGAGGGACATCAACATCCGAGTATACATCTTCAGCAAGTACTCTATTAAGAGCTCTTTCTAGTGGGACCTCTTCTATTCCAAGAGGCTTTGGTGTGTAATGAGAGTATAAAATTTTAAGGGCATCCTCCATTGAAACTAATTTTTTGAATATTTTTCGCTCCATGAGTTATTCCCTCAGATTATTTTTGTCTCAAAAGGTTTTACATCTACTACCGTTCCTGCCTCTACACCCCCTAGGTTTTCAGGAACTTCAAAATACCCATCAGCTTTAGCAAGCGTTGATAATAATCCTGAGCCACTTGTATGAATAGGGTCTGCATATAAAATTTCATCTTTCTTAAACAATTTTACTCTCACAAAGGTCCTAACACCAAGCTTTGTAGATACGCGTCTCCTTAAAACAGCCTTTATTATTGGTTCATGATAGAACACTTTCTTAACACCTTGAATTTTCAGAAGCAGAGGTTTCACTATTTTAATTAAACAGAAATATGCAGAGACGGGATAGCCTGGAAGTAAAACTATAAACTTATCAGAGCCTATTTTATAAATCCCCACCGGCTTTCCAGGTTGAATCGAAACACCATGAAACAATTTCTTTGAACCCTCTAAATTGGAGACTATTTTTGAAGACATATCAGCTTTTCCTACACTCGTGCCACCAGTTATTATTAGCACATCTGCATACTCGAGCCCTTGCTTTATACCTTTTTCTATTTCTATCTCATCATCAGAAACTCTTCCAAAATGGTGGAAGCCAAAAGCATTTAAGTTAAACATCGATGGAATCAGATAGCTTAAGGAATCAATTATCTTTTCCTCGGTCATTTCATCAAAAGGAGATATAATTTCAGAACCAGTAACAATTACTCCTATCTTGGTTTTCCGATAAACGAGAACTTCTGTTATTTTTGCTGAAACTAGATATGCGAGATTGTGAGGAAATATAATTGTTCCCTTCTCAAGAATAACATCACCTTTCTTTATGTCTTCTCCTAGAATGGATACGTTTTCGCCTGAGGACACAGATCTCAAAATTGCAACCTTATCATTGTCAACTTTCCTTGTATATTCTACTGGTACAACAGCATTTGCTCCCTTAGGCATCTTAGCACCAGTTGATACATAAACACCTTGATATGCTGATAACGCCCCCTCAAATGGTTTTCCTGGCAATGATTCTCCAATTAATTCAATAACCACAGGGTTTGAAGAACTAGCAGAAATGACATCCTCAAAACGAACTGCATAGCCATCGACTGTTGATCTATCAAAAGGAGGATTATTAATTGGAGCTATTACATCTTCTGCAGCCACACGCCAGGAGGCTTTATCTATCTTTATTCTTTCCTTATCTGTTATTGGCTTGACTTCTTTATCTATACGTTTTAATGCCTCATCCAAAGTTATTAATGATTTAAAACCACGCATTATATGATCTACTGACATCATGATCACTGAATTAATTTCTAACAACAGTTATATATTTCAAGTTCGTGAAAGATTAAAAGGTTTGCTGATTTTAAATTGATATCATCAATAAGAGAGATATTTATTTAGATAACAATCATCAAAGTTGAGCTTCTTTAGAATCTTGCGGTCTCTTATTTCTGATATGGTCTCTCTAATTTCCCAAGGAAAGACAACCCACTTATTAATTACTTCATGAAAATAGTTGGGAGTTATTAT
>JBECUL010000165.1:0-2244 GCA_040225955.1 Candidatus Asgardarchaeum abyssi
TCTACTGGGATTTTTCCCGGTGGAGGATGGTCGAACCTCCCCGCCGGGGAATCTTAGGATTCCCCGCACTTTAGTGCAGGGAGGAGGTCAATTTCAAAAACTTATTATATCAATTGCTAAAGCTTTTAATACCATTGTGTGAAAAGAAAAGGTAGGTGGTTCTTATGGCGAAGAAAATTGATTGGTATTTAGACTTTGTGGACTTGAACTATAAGCCTAGTAAAGATGAACTAATAGTTACATATTATGTTGAGCCGGCCGATGGAATATCAATGGAAGAAGCAGCTGGGAGAGTAGCTTCTGAGAGTAGTGTGGGTACATGGACGACTCTTACAGAACTACCAGATAGGGTAAAAAGACTTATGGCAAAAGTATATGAAATAGACGGTAATATCGTTAAAATTGCATATCCTCTAGACCTATGGGAACCAGGTAATATGCCTCAGCTTATGTCTGGAATTGCGGGAAATATTTTTGGAATGAAAGCTGTTAAGAACTTACGTCTGTTAGACTATGAACCACCAGAAGAATATTTGAAGGCCTATAAAGGTCCACAATTTGGAATAGAAGGCATTAGAAGAATTATGAAAATAGAAAAGAGACCCATTACAGCGACTGTTCCGAAACCTAAAATTGGATGGACTACGCAAGAGTATGCAGAGGAAGCCTATAAGATATGGGTTGGCGGAGTTGACCTATTAAAGGACGATGAGAACTTTACTAGCTTAAAGATTAATAAGTTTGAGGATAGAGTTAAGGAGCTCTTTAAAGTTCGTGATAAGGTAGAAAATGAAACTGGTGAAAGAAAGGGATACCTAATTAATATAACGTCACACACAAATGATATGATAAAAAGAGCCAAGCTTGTTGCAGAACATGGTGGAGAATTTGTGATGATTGATATAATTACTACTGGATGGGCAGCATTACAAACGATGAGAGAAGTGTGCGAGGACTTACATTTAGCAATACATGCTCATAGAGCCATGCATGCTGCATTTACTAGGAACCCAAAGCATGGAATATCAATGTATGCTGTAGCAAAAACAGCAAGAATAGTTGGTGTAGATGAAATTCATACAGGTACCGTCGTAGGAAAATTAGAAGGGCCTCTGCAAGAAGTTTTAGCGATAAACAATTTCCTTAGAAAGGAATGGTACCACATAAAGCCGATATTTCCTGTGTCTTCAGGAGGCTTGCACCCAGGATTGCTACCAGAAGTTCTCAAAATGTTCGGTACAGACCTAGTTATACAAGTTGGTGGTGGCGTTATGGGACATCCTCAAGGAGCTACAGCTGGTGCTAAAGCGGTCAGAGATGCGATAGATGCTTATATAGAGGGTATCTCACTGGAAGAAAAAGCAAAGCATAGCCCAGAGCTAAAAGCTGCTCTTGAGAAATGGGGTTATCTAAAACCAGTATAACTTACAATTATAATTTTCATTTAAAACAAACAATAATCTCTTTAATTCTTTTTTAAGCACCTTTTATAATTGCTTAGAGAATTATTGTATGCGCTTTCCTATTTAGAAAATCTTATAATATGCTAAAAATTAGGAATAGTCGAGGTTTATCCTTGAGGAGAATAGAGAAGTTTGGTTTGAGCAGTTATCAGTTCATGGCTATGACAAGAAGAGGAGTCTTTTATACATTTTTGATACTTTACATGTTAGAAGTTTTGAATAGATCGTTCACCGAAGCTACTCTTGTCATGGCATTACCTCTTATGGCAAACTCGATAACTCAGACTTTAATTTGGGGGCCTTTAAGCGATAAATTTAGAGTGAGAAGGTTACTAATAGTTATAGGTGAATCTATTGCAGGCATAGCATACATATTACTATCTCCTCCAGTTTGGGAATTTTTTATTGGAATTTCACATTATCAAGCTAAGGATCTATATGCTTTAACAATAATCTTAGGTTTAACATTCTTAGAAAGCTTTTGGTCCATGAGCAACGTTGGTTGGTCAGCACTAATTGCAGATTTAACTAAGCCAAGCGAAAGAGGCTCTATCATGGGACAACTTAATTCGGTCGGCTCCGTTGGCAGCATTATAGGAGTATTTGTAGGTGGTTTTCTGTATGATTACCCAGCAAAAGCCCAAGGATTTCACTATCTTTTCTTTATTTCCTCAGCTATTATGTTTTCAAGTGCAACAATATTATTAGTAACAGTAAAGGAACCGAAGGTTGTCCCTTCGATGAATACTACTCTTAAGAAAAGTGATAATATTGACACCAC
>JBECUL010000166.1:0-2212 GCA_040225955.1 Candidatus Asgardarchaeum abyssi
CGCTATTGGCCCCGATAAAGGTAAATCCCCATCTGTTTTTCGTCTTCTTTTCTTCGATTAATTCGAAGACCTTATCTTTGGTGAATTCCCTACTTGAATTTTCCTCACCATCAGTAACGATAACAAACAAGACTCTTTCAGGTCTTTCATCCTCTTCTGCCGCATCAAACTTTTCAGAGACGGCATTAATTGTTCTTCCGATCGCATCGAGCAGGGCCGTTGAGCCTCTGGGTTTTAACTCTATTTCGGAAACATCTGCAATAGGTGTGTCGCTGAACACTTCTTCATACTGACTGTCAAAACGCACGAAAGTGACTAACATCTCTCCCTTATGCGTCTCTTTTTGATCCTTCAAAACTTCTTTTATTGCTCCCGACATATCAGAAGCAATAGTGGACATCGACCCTGATCTATCCACGATAAAAACTAATTTTGCTAAACCTTGTTTCATTTCAAATCTCCTTTACTAACTCTAACTCTATACTAACACTAACTTTACATTAAAAACCATTCCACACGAATGGTCAATCTTTCCCTATTATACCATAAATTTTTCACTTTTCAAGAAAAAAATAAAAAGGCAGAACCCAACGAATCCTGCCTTTCTTCCCCGCCTCCATGTCCCCCCAGAAAACATATCTTCATTCTCCATGTTATTATACCATTATTTTTTCACTTTACAAGTTTATTTTTAAAATATTTGACATTTCATTATAAAACCTGATATCATATTTATTCATTTGTCTTAATAACTTACGAACTTTTTTATCTTTCCATCCAACTCTAGGCTTATTCTTCGAAACATTACTCCTTTTTAGAGATTTTTTCTTCCATCCTAATTTATCACTTAATTTCTTAAAATCATTAACATAATTCTCTTGAAAACCTACAAAATAATAATTATTCAAAAGATTGTACTTTGCTGCTTCATAAAATTTCTCCATTTCATCTTCAGAATATTTCTTTTTCCTTGAAGTGTAAATATATGTATATTTTATTCCTGGCACTCTAATAATATTAGAAAGATCTTCTAATCCCGATAGCATCTTTACCATTACATTACAATGCATATCATTTTTTAAAACATAGCTCAAAAAAGAAATTATATTCCCCCTAGCTTTCTTTATCCATAATTCTCTGCGATAAGAGGTATTTGTAGTAAAAATAGTTTTATTAAAAAAAGATTTCCATCTTGATATAGGATTTCTTAAAAAAGTAATATATTTAATATCTTTGGTATCTGGAAAATATTTATGACACCCATAAGCCACATGCCCTACAGCAAATTTATATTTGTCTGGATAAGAAGGAGGAGGATCACTGTATTCTTTCCTATGAAACCTTGTAACGGTTCTCTTTCTGCGATATTCTTTATAAGAATATTCTATTAAAGCCCTACCACCTGTCCTCGGTATATGTGTGAAAATTATCATAAAGACCTTTTAAATAGTTACCATACAACTATGAGAATTAAAAGATTTGTATGGTAACTATATATCGACAAAAAAAGAGCAGAACCTAAATCCTGCTCTTAGGGCCATAGTTGAATAAAAATTCAACTTGCCTCCACCAGATAGGTTAAGCCTATCACTCTATGAGTGTATTGGTATACATACTATATTATATCATATTCTTTTCACTTTTCAATATAATTCTCCCATCTTAATTAACTCTTCTGCTCTCTTGTCTTTTATACTTGGCCCCATTCTATATAGACGCTCCCCCCACCTTTTCTTCCTCTTTGCCTCTCTCTTCTTCTCTTGCCTCTTATGATCTGCAAATATTTTAGAAACCCTTTTAGGATTGAATAAGGCAACAAAAGCTGTTAATATACAAGTAATAAATAATCTTATTCTCTTCATATCTTTATATCGGCAAAAAAGAAAAAGACTAAATAGTTGTTCCTTGAGGAACCTCATCAGGAAATGTGTGATTGTCAATGATTTGCTTATATTTGTTATAAACATTAAAAGCTCTTTCGCTGCTTTCACCTCCTATCCTTCTAGAATTATGATTCAACATAGCAATAGCTTTATCTCTAGTCGAACAATTTAACAACATCCCCTCAAAACCACCCATATCATCAGGCAACTTGACACTGCCTTGAAGTTCCAATTGCGTGTCAGCTACGGTTTTGTCTTTAGGGATCGCAAACTCGATTTTTGTAAGTTTAATCTCCGTCCCCGCTACGGTAAATTCATTGGGAAGATGT
>JBECUL010000167.1:0-2195 GCA_040225955.1 Candidatus Asgardarchaeum abyssi
TGGCTTATCTAAGAGGCTCATTATATTGTCTTCTTCAGGAGGCTTTTGTAGATAATAGTACTCTCTAGGCTTTCTTTGGATCATGAACGAATAGTCACCTTCTTTAGTTATAAGTCCGAGAAAAATTAGAACTCCTCCCTCAATTCCAAAAATTATAATTAATGAATCTAAAGTTTTTTTAAGAGCTACGAATAAATCTAAATATAAAGATGAAAAAACAAAGGCAAACAATAATAAGTACAGTATAAAGTTTAGGGATATGAAAATTGACAGTAACTTCTTTACAAATTCTATTTTTAGTTCTTTGGGAACCTCTTTTTCTACTACCAACTAATACACCTCATGTATCTATAATTTGGTTTAGAATAAGTTTATTTAATTTTGTCCTTTTATCGAATTACTGAAATAAATCACTTACTCAAATATAACGCAAGAAGATAGAAAGAAAGAAGCTATTTGGGATCAGGGATTATATGCGTACCTGTTTTTCCTTCTATCGCTTCAACAGCCTTTTCTAGATGAGTGATTATAGCTCTTTTACCTCCAGCTTCGAGGAATCGTATGCATGCTAATACTTTTGGCCCCATACTACCCTTTAAGAAGTGCCCTTCTTCATAATATTTTTTGGCTTCAGATACGGTCATTACATCAATATCTTTCTCATTTGGTTTTCCAAAGTTGAGTTTTGCCTTTTCAACATCTGTCAAAATTAAGAATATATCTGCATCTACTAATTCTGCTAACCTTTCGCCGGCAAGGTCTTTATCTATAACAGCTTCTACGCCCTTTAATTCACTATTCTCGTCTATTACTGGAATGCCACCGCCACCAGAAGCTATGACGATAACTCTAGCATCTACCAACCTTCTAATAGCCTCAGCTTCAACTTGTCCTATTGGATCTGGAGATGGGACCACTCTTCTCCACGTTTTTCCTTCGCCAGGTTTAACTTGTTTAACAATCCATCCTCGCTCTTTAGCATACTTTAATGCCTCCTCTTTGGTATAAAATGGACCTACTGGCTTTGATGGATCTTGAAAGTCTGGATCATCTTTATGAACCAAAACTTGCGTGACTACAGTTATTATTGGAACATTTGTAATTCCTCTCTTTCTGAACTCATTCACTAAACACTGCTGGAGCATATAACCTATCTGGCCTTGAGTCATAGCACCAACAACATCTAATGGCTGAGCTGGTATGCCCATTCGTTTACCTTCTTCTTGCTGAATTAATAAGGCTCCAGCTTGTGGTCCATTACCATGTGTGATTACAAGTTTATAACCCTTTAAGCTTAATTCGACAAGAAGTTTAGCAGTATTTCTAACGTTCCTAAATTGCTCCTCAGCAGTACCTTTCTCATCAGCTTGTTTAATAGCATTTCCACCAAGAGCTACAACAATAAGCTCCTTCTTAGTTGATTTACCATAAAGTTTTTCCAAAAGCTTTTCTTTTTCTTCTTTGCTTAACTCAGGCATTCAAAAATTACCTCCGAAAATTGATCGTGTGTTGAGGAAAAAAGTTACATAAATAAAGATTACTGAAAAAAAATTAATTATTTTAATTAAACATTTCGCAAATGAACTAAAAAATATGGATAAGATTAAAGTATGTGTAAAATTTTAGATATCAATCAATTATTTTAACTTACCAGAAGAGAAATCGATGTGAGGGTGTATATTCACCTTTTATAGGTATTTCGGTATTACACTTTGGACATTTTTTATCTGCTGTCAGCTTATACTTTGTAACATCAAAGCCCCATCGCTCTATTAAAAGTTCACCACAGTTAGGACAATATGTGCTCTCAAGATTGTGACCAGGGACGTTTCCTACATATATATATCTGACTCCTTCCTCTTTTCCGATCTTATACGCCTTTTCGAGTAGATCTACGGTAGTTGGTTTAGTTAACCCATACTCAGCAGCTCTATACATTGGATGGTATCTTGTGACATGCCACGGTGTATCGGGTCCTATATCACTAACAATACGTTTTGCAATATATCTAATACATTCATCGTTGTTATTTACCTTTGGTACTATGAGTGTTGTAACCTCAACATGAATACCTAATTTTTTAGCCAGAATTGCGGATTGCCATACTGGTTCGACCGGCGCACCTATGTATCGCCTTATTTGTGGATCGCAACCCTTTATGTCTATATTTACAGCATCTAGTCCGCTTTCTCTTA
>JBECUL010000168.1:0-2175 GCA_040225955.1 Candidatus Asgardarchaeum abyssi
CTCCACCTTGGAAACCCATCCGTTTTCAGTCTGGGAGAACTTACACTTTTCCATTTAGATTGCTTTTAAATCCAGTTAGATCCCTTAACGAATCACTAGTTAGGGCTGAATTTGCCTACGTTGCTGAGAACCTACTATTACGAGGTGGTTATAGGAAAACGCATTTTCAAGCAGACCAAACAACCCTGCAAAATGTCTCTCAAATGGGTCAAGTCTATAGACAGTCGGTTGAAAGGATAGACCTTTCTGGTTTTAAAAAATTCACTCCCAGATATACATTTACGAAAAGCTCTCAACCACCAACGATATATCAATTCTCTGAAAAAATATTGCAGGCTGTAATTCGAGATTATCTCTCTAATGAAACTATGCTTCAGAACTTCCTAGATTTATTAGAACTTAGTGAATTAGATGCTTCCCATTTCGAAGTTCTTGCGGAAAAAGCATTTCCTGAAGGCCATGTGGATATTCTTATTAAGGAAGCAACACCTATTGGGCGGTCGCGACAAATTATAATTGAAGTAAAGAAAGGTGCTGCAAAAAAAGAGCACATTAATCAACTATTAGGATATATGGATGAGATTAGAGAGGAATGTATCATGGGTGTACTAATTTCCAGGAGAATTCCAAAGAGTTTAAGAAAATATACCATCATGAGGAACTTAAAAATCCGTCTGCTTGAATATTACTTCAAAGACATCAATTTTGAAACCAATAGGTTGTTTTCTTTTAACGATCTAGTTAAAAGAATCGGTTTTAGGCTAATTAATAGCTGATAAGCAAATAACCAATTCAAAAAATTATGTTTTCCGTCAATCTTTTCAGATAACGGAAGGTGCATGTTTTCATGTAGTTTTCGCTTTTTAATATCAGCTACCTATAAAAGTTTGGGCAGTTCTGCTTATTATGACGCAGTTCACACTCCTATTAAGGTGGATCATCTGATTTTATTGTGAGTACTTTGGCTAGTATTCGAAGCAGGTAATTGAAAAGAAGCACGGCGATGACTTAGTATAATTGGAATAGCAGACATTGCAATACCTATAGAAATTTTTAAGCGAGCTCAGAAACTATAATGCAAAGGGCAAAGAGAATGTTACTTAGAGAGAATTTATTTCATGAAAGAGAGTATCTAATTTTTCTCCAATACCTCTACTTACTAAGGGTAATCCCAAGTAATAATGTTGTTGTATAGTTACAAAAGTGCAAATACCATTTTTAAGTTTATCTTCCTTGTGCTACCAATATTTCTCTTAATTTTTGAACTTTTTATCAATAAAAAGCACATCCTTTTTAAGTAAGAAAATTCTATTTTTTTAGCATTTTTTTGTGAAAATTTTTACTCTTTAGTTGACCTTTTTGTTGTAATTTACTATCTTGATAGAAAATCATCTGAAGTTTTCCTTGTAAATGAGTTTGCTCGCTACCTACATCATTCCTATGCCATAAGCTTTAATATAAAAATCATTCATAAGTGTAATCGCAGTACAAAGAATTTCTTTAATCCATATTCAGAAGTTCATGTAAATAAGAAGTTTATGTACATATTTGTAGTTGGTTTTGGAGAGGTTCACGAGATATGAATAAAAAATATACCTCACTCACTGCTCGGCCAAGAAGAATGATTCTCTTCGTGGGACAAAAATAATGGCAGAATTATTTCTAAAAGAGGTGGTGAAGTAAGAATGGTATATATAGTAAGAGAGAAAGAAGGTGTTAGTGTTGCAGGAATTGATGAGGATGGAGAAATTATATTAATAAGATATTTGCGCCCTTCTAGGCTTCATGAGGAAATATGCTATATTAAGAGAAAAGGGAAGGTGGATGTTTACTTTTTATTATGTTATGGAGAAATAACAATCTGCAAATATAAAGTAGACGAATTAAAACTGAAAACATTTGCGCGTATATTTAATCGAGTGATGAATATAATAGAGAAGGAATATTCTAAGCTTGCACAGTACGTTGATAACAAATTTCTACAGTATGAAAAAAAGCTCTTTGAAATGAAACTTAGACACACTTAGTCTCAAATAAAAATTACAATTTAGCTAAAATAAAAATAGCATCTACGAAATAATGTGGCAAAAATCGAGTGAAAAATTTCATGATAAAGCATGAAATTCGAAATTTATTACTGGTTATAATATAGTAATGAGGCTACGTGTATCGTAG
>JBECUL010000169.1:0-2129 GCA_040225955.1 Candidatus Asgardarchaeum abyssi
TCTCCGTCTCATTATTAATCGCCAAGAAAATAATCATCCACGGGCCACTTATCTTTTGCGCCTAATTAGAAAGTTACTTTATTAATATTAAAATAGTGGGATGCTTTGATGCCTTTTAGATTTATATTTAGAGAAAAAAAGAAAAAGGTAACTCTAATAGGCTTACCTGGATCTGGAAAATCAGCATTTTTGATATCATTTCTTTATGATACTTCTAAGAATCCAGATAAATACTCATTGAGAGATTTTGCTGAGTCGTCTATCGCTAAGGGCTATTTTTTTAAGCTAAATGAAATGATAGAAAAAATAAGAAATGGGGTTCCCCCCTCAAAGACTATACCCTCAGAGATAAATGAATTAGGACTTAGACTTCAAGTTAATAAAAAGGAATGTGCCCTCTTTCTCAGAGATTTTAGTGGTGAGTATTTAACAATTTTTGGATCAATAGACTTTAATTTAAATGAAACTCTCAAAAACCCTATGATTAAAAAATTCCTTGACGAAATTAAGCACTATGACATATTCCTAATTTTCTATGACCCTACAAAAGAGAAGGGTGCTCTACTTATGCAAAGTAGAGGTTTAAACAGAATAATGATAATTTTGAGGGATATATATAAACTTACATCAATATCGCCCGCCGTTATTATACCAAAATGCGACTTATTCCCAGAAATATTTAAGGATCCTGACGGCTGGTTAATGGAGAAAGATAGTTTCTTATATCCATATCTTAAAAAGAACTTTAAGAACTTTAGAGTATTTGCTATCTCTGCTTATGGTGAAGCGAAACAGTTCGACAAAGAACATTGGGTTCCAAAAGAAAAAGATTTCACACCAAAAGGCATAGCTGAAGTATTCCAATGGATAAGAAAAGTGATCTACTAATACTTCCTTTCTTATTCTGTAGATAGATAGAAAAAGAGAAATAGAACCAGGAAAAATATTAGCGATAGAACCAATTCTAGAAGAAATAGTATTGCTAGTGGTGGTCCTCCAATAATTATTTCAACAATTATTGGACCACCAAGAAATAATGTTGCTCCTAAAATAATTAAAATTAAAAGTAAAATTAATGGAAATCGTTCATATTTGAAATAGCAATTAGGGCAGTAGTATTCTTTTTTTCATTCTTTACAACAACTCTTTTACAATCATCGCATAATGTTTTTTACATTTAAAGCATTTAACTGTTACCTAGTTAGATGGTTTTACCTTGCCGCAATAGTCGCATTTCTTAAACAAGCCAGTCTCAATTAAGATGTTTTCTGTATCTTTTTCTGGTATTCCAATTGCTGCTGCAAGAGTCGGAATTTCACATTTAGTGTTTTGATAAAAATTTTGATAAATTCTTTTTGCTGTTTTCTTTAGCTCTTCCCAGTAATCCTTCGTGTACCACCATTCCTTCAAGTCATTTGATCTCACGGCAAGGAGTTCTAATATTCGTTTTACTTCGTTCTTCATAAGAGCAATAGCCTTACTCTTTTGTAGATAGTCAACAACATCATCTGTTGTAAATCGATTTAATCCTTTATTCTTAAATTCTTCAATTGCTCTTTTGATAATTTCTATTGGTAGTAAAGTTTTACGAGTCACAGCTGTTATCTTTTTCATAGCTTTACTTGGAATTTTTTCTTTTTTAAAGTTTCTAATATTACGCTTATACTTTGCCATCTCTCTTCTTTTTTCTTGTTTAGGCATCCATATACTACTTCTTTTAGCCAGCTTGGTGCGTTTTTCATAGGCTCTGGCTTTTTGTTCAATATCTTTAGTATTAACTGACTGAGTGTTCAGCTAAGAAAGGCGGCCTTCCTTCTACCATTTCGTATATTAGACATACTAGCTGCCAGATATCTTTTCTCCAATCAACTTCGCCAAATGTTTCTGGTTCTAATTGCTCTGGAGCACTGTACAGAGAAGTACCAATGTATCCTGCAGTTGCTTTGGCTCTCAGTAATATTTTTGCTATACCCCAATCTCCAATTTTAGGATTTCCTTTATAGAGGAGAATATTCTCAGGTTTAATGTCACGATGTATCACACCGTAGTGATGCGCAATATCTAAAGCCTCAGCGATTTTCATGGATATTTTCACAGTTTCTTCAACATTAAGTTTCCCTCTTTCTTTC
>JBECUL010000170.1:0-2106 GCA_040225955.1 Candidatus Asgardarchaeum abyssi
ATCCAAGAGTCGGCCAGAGATATGTCACTTCAAGACTGGCAAGTACCCCAGCAAATGTTGCAAAAACCCCCATTTGCATAAATACAAACAGCTTTACTCTATTAACATTTATACCCATCATTCTTGCACTATTTATATTATCCCCCACATGGTATACGTGAGACCCAAATTTGTGACGATTCAACAAAAACCATAAAAAAATAGCAATCACAATGAACCATACTACTTGCATTGGAATCTTTCTCCATGGAAGCCTTCCTACCAAAGCTTGAAATAGAAATGTATCCCTGGCACTAACAAGTGGAATCCCCCTTCCACTACATAAAACCATTATTACGCCTCTCCATAAATACATAGTTCCTATAGTAGCTACGAGAGAAGGGATGCGAACTTTTGTTACTAAGAAACCATTAAGAGCACCTATTGCTAATCCAGTAATAAGACAAGCAACGATAGCAATATAAATATTTTTAGTTGCCAGGAATACATACGAGAATACCAATCCACCCATGCCCATTGCCGAGGGGAAAGAAAGATCAATCTCTCCAGTAACAATCACAAAAGTTAGCGCTAGTGCTGGGATAGCCGTAAAAGGTATTGTTGACATAAAGGCATAGTAAATATCATAAGAAAGGAAAACACCTGGACGCCCAATAATAAATATACTAAATAATACCACTAATACTCCAGAAACACTAAGTTGAATTCTGTAACGCCGGATACTACTTATCCATGATAATTTCATTAAATTATTGCTCTTCAGCTTTTTATCTTGCCTCAATTTATTTAACATAGTCTTTTTCTTTCCTTTCAATAAAGTTACTCTACCTCTAGTCTTTCAATTTATTTTCAGATCTACTAACTCTTTTTACTTAAGTGCCCCGTAGTTGCAACTCTATGCATCTCTTCAACAAGACCGTCTAATGATATTTCTTCCTTCTTAAATTCCCCAACAATTTTCCCACGGTCTAAAATCACAAATCGATCTGAGACAGGGTATAGTTGGTAGAGAGAATGACTAATCATTATAGCTGATCTACCATTCTCCTTTATCTTCTTTATAAAATCTAACACCTTTTTTGTCTCAGATAGGGATAATGCAGTAGTCGGTTCATCCAATATAATAAGCTCTGCATTGAAGTATAGCGCTCGAGCTATAGCTACGCCTTGTTGTTCTCCACCTGACATCGTATTAATAAACGAATCAGGCGTAATTGCTTTAGATGTAAATCCAATATAATCTTTCATTATCCTGTCAGTTTCTTCTTTGGCTTTTTTTATTTTGAGAAATCCAAGACGGTTAGACAATTCCCGGCCCATAAAAATATTACTCCATATGGTCTGTTTTTCTCCCAATGCCTTTTCCTGGTAAACAGTTTCCACTCCACATTTTCGTGCTTTTTCTACTGACCAATTCTTTACTTCTTCTCCTTTGAAGTATATTTTGCCTTTGTCTGCTTTATGAACTCCCATTATTACTTTAATCATGGTTGACTTGCCGGCTCCATTATCACCGACCAAGCCAACCACTTCATTACTCCCTACCTCAAAATTTATATCTTCTAGAGCACTAACTCCTCCAAAATGTTTATAGATGCCTGCCAACTGAATTAGTGAAGAGAGCTTTTTGTCCTCCATCTTACTCCTTTTCTACCTTACGCCTGCCTCAGCTAATGGTGCAATGGCTTCGATATTTTCCTTTGTTATAAATCCTGCTCCAGTATCTATATTCAATCCTGAGAACAAATATTTCTTTGCAAGACAAATCTGAAGAACTCCTAAATATGCCTGCAACCATGGTTGCTGGTCAGCTACGACTTGTACGTATCCATTCCTGATGGCTTCTGCTGTAGCTGACGAGAGATCAAACCCTGCAAATATTATGTCCCCTGATTCTTTACCCGCTGCCTCAATATAATTTTGGGCAGTTGCAGTAAGTCCGCCATGATCAGTTATTATTAAATCTACATCAGGGTGAGACGCAATATATGCAACAACAGTTGGTACACCTGCTGGAGGATCTGCATTTGTTTCTGGTGATATATCTAAATAATCAACAGTTACTCCCTTTTCTTCTAAAGCATCTATACACCCCTTTGTTCGCAG
>JBECUL010000171.1:0-2041 GCA_040225955.1 Candidatus Asgardarchaeum abyssi
TATACAATTTTAATACAATTTTTGCATATGTCAACCTTATAAGGCAGACTTTCACCATGGCAGATATAGTAATATCAGATTAAGGTGCCAGTGATTTTATGCAATTATACACCTTCGCCTATATCCAGCACGATATCCTGAGATACTTTTTTTTGTTAATAACATTTTGCTTTTCACCATCTAAGCAAATATAGAGAAGCCTCTGTTTTGTCATTATATATAACTTCATTTTTATATCTCTTTATTCCCATATCTTCTCTTCAAATATAGAAGTTTTACGATCTTTTGTTACCATACAAAAGTTCCAGTCACATCAGCCCCAAATCCTGTTTCTATTGAATAAAAATCTTCCAGTTGTCCTTGGGGAATGTATCTTAATCCACACACTTGAGTAGGAAGTGCAATTTTCTTATCTATTCGAACAGAGATTATATAACTTCGGAATTTCTTGCGAATTGAGAGATAAGCACGCCGCCGTTTAAGAAAATTCCTTTCTCCATATACTTTTTCACAATACTCTTTCCAAATTGCTTGTGCCTCTTCATCGATTTCTACAAATATATTGGCGTATTCCCCTTTTTCATCTATTAACTGAAATTCACTTACTTGTATATTATGACCACCACGTTGTGGTGGGTTTTTCTGATAGAATCGTAGTTCAAGCATAGCTTCCCAAACATACTTAGAGACATCGTCATTTATTTTACACCTTACTTCCTCAAAATATCTGTTGGTTAACTCATGAAAATCACTTTCCTGTATTTCTTGATCCCTAAGTAACTTTTTTGAAACGTCAGGATGTATCTTGCCATATACATAGTTTGCAAAGTGATCAAGAGAAAAAATATAAGCCTCTCTTTGAGTTTTGTTATACTCCCTATTACATCTTCCAGCTATTTGAATAATGGAATCAACTGGTCCAACATCTCTTATTACTGTATCAAAATCCAAGTCTACCCCAGCTTCAACTACCTGGGTAGAAACTAAAATTGGCTTATTTCCTGAGTTAAGAAGGTTTTTAACTGCTTTTATACGAGCTGCCCGCTGTTTAGGAACAATGCTGGTAGACAGATAAAATAAACAATTGTTCAAGTTATAACTTTTGATCTTTTCATAGATCTCTTTTGAAGAACGGATAGTATTAGCAACAATAAGATAAGATTTCTTAGAGTTATAGTTATCTTTAAGCCATTCTACAAATTCATCAATACTCCTTCTATTATTTATATCTGATTTGATAACGACACGATTTAATTTTTTAAAATAATTCTGGCTATCTTCCACAAGCTCCACGGCATCCTTTTCTTTTAGGATTAAAGGTTTTGTAGCAGTAAGTAAAATAAAGTAACAGCCAAAATGAGTAGCGAGCAATTTAATTATTTTCTCTACGATATCCCAATACTCTATTGGGATATTCTGTACCTCATCAAGGAGGATTACACTACCTGCAATATTATGGTACTTTTTTAAAAATTTATTTTTGAAACCAATAACTGTATGTAGAAATTGCACAAAAGTAGTTACTATTATCTCAGATTGCCATGATTCTATCAAAAGCAGAGCCTCATCAAGTGGTCTATCTTCTTTTCCTTCTTTATATTTTAAATCTGTTAGATGGTGATGTTTCAGAAGATATGATGTCTCATTCTCTTCAAAATCTTTAATTTCAGAGTAAGGCATCTGCATGAAAACAGGCAAGACGTGCTTGAAGAATTAATTAAAATTCGTGATGATTTTCAGCCAAATATGGTATTAATTCCTTCGTTAACTGATTACCATCAAGATCATCAAGTTGTAGCAAATGAAGCGGCGAATGCAGCCGAACTGACAGAACTCATTAGCCAGGACCTCCAGATAGATTCCCTTCGACTCGCAGTACCTGTTCAGCTTGCCCACCTGCCTCCAGTTCTTCATCGCCGAGTGGTCTAGGGTGACGGCGTAGACGGGATAGTCCAGCCATTGGGATATCTCCCGCACGGATCTCACCCGAGCGATGGTAGACACCTTGAGCATCACGTCGCCCTCCTTGGCCAGAAGAGAG
>JBECUL010000172.1:0-2024 GCA_040225955.1 Candidatus Asgardarchaeum abyssi
CTCAAACCTTTCGGATTTATTTTGGAACCGATTGCAGTGGTAGGAGGAAGTATAGGAACAGATGGAACTATAGCTGGAGAAGGGGGAATAGGAATTTCGTGGTTTAAAGCGTGGAAGATACGACTTGATAGTTTCATTACTACTAAAGGTTTGTATCCTTTAGGTGTGTCTTATAAGCTTGATAATATAGGTCTAAAAAATTCCGCCGTTGGAATAGGTGTAGGCACAGGATATAATAATTTTCTTGTTGATAAAAGGGTAATTGCCTACTTTACGTTAAGATTTTAAATTTGAAGAAGGAGAAAAGAATGAATCTTATTGCATTTGTTATTGGATATTTTATAGGAGCAGGGTTTATATTATTAATATTGGAGTATCTTATTTTCCCTATATTAGAGAAAAACCAAAGAATAAAAGATATACGAGAGTTTAATGAATATAAAAATATAGCAAAAATAATTGGAAATCCAAATCTAAATAATAAATTTCCAATAAGGAGTTAAAATGTTATCCTGGACTCAATTAATTGTGCTTATAGTGTCGGTAATAGGTATCTGCGGAGCAATAATGACTTGTGATATAATTATAATAATGCATATTAAATCTTTAAATAAGACATTAAACTTTTTATTAGAAGAAATAGAAATGTATCGTAGAGATAGAAGAAATGGTAAAGATAGTTAATAAACACTTTTGTTAATTAAAAGGATTTGTAATAAGGAGCTAAAAATATGAAACAAATAATTAAACGGATAGATGAGGCAATAGAAATATTCGAACAAAAGGAAGCACAGATAGAAGATGGATTTTTGTTATTTTATGATAAAAATGCCCTCGCCTCTCTCAAGTTTGCGAAGTGGGCAATAGAACAGAATACAGGATTAATTCCCTGTCAAATATTAAAAGCTAAACTAAAAGAATTTATGGGGATAAAATGAAAAAAGAACTTGAGAAGATATTAGGAGATACGATTTGTATGAAATGCACTGAAAGTGGTTGTGTCTGTCAAGAGTTTAACCAAGCCACCACAGCTATTCATGAATTGTTCTTGAGGGTTGTGGGGAAGAATAGATATGATAATGATAGTCATGGCAAAGAAGAAAGAGGTTTAGACATAGGTTACAATAAGGCTAAAGCTGAAATCCGAAAACTAATAAAGGGGGAATGATGAAACAAACACCTGAACAGATATTAGATAGTTTAACAATAAGCGCTATATATGGAGCACCTGGAGGATTTGCAATAAAGGGGAAGAAAGAAGCCCTCTCCGCCCTCAAAGAATACTACATTCTCTCTGATGCGGAACTTAGGGAGATGTTGCCTGAAAAGAAAGTTATTGGTATGTTTGACCATTACGGACAAAATAGGGTTTTTAATGACGCAATAGACCTCTGTTTCCAAGCCTTGCGAGGTAGGATAGGGAGAGAAGAAAGAAATTGTTCTACCTGTAAATATATGTTTGTAGATGATTTACCAGAAATGTGTTGTAATCATGAACCTGTATGCAATAATCATTATGAGTATTACCAAGCTATCAAAGACAAAGAGAGGGAGATATGAAGACAACATATAATGTTACTTTCGGAGTAGCGGGATTTATTCTATACGGGTTAGTAGCGATAGCTCTACTAAAGTATATTTTCGGGTAAAGCAATCAAACCGCAAGATAAGGAGTAAGTGATGAAACTAAACCAGCTTAAGAATTTTCCAAAAGAGAAGGAAAGATGTAAATGTTATGATGACGGTAATAGACCTGCCTTATTAACAAATTTTCATTCCTTTTCTAATATATGTGCAAGTTGTGGTAAACCAATGTCAAGTGAGTTAAAGGCTTGTAATTCTATTATCAAACAAATCGGGGAGTTATTAATAAAGTTAAACGTGAAAAAAACAGAATATACTATATTTAGCTTTCTTCATAAAAAAGGTCTATCACAAACTTACAGAACGCAATGTTGTGTCGATGGTTGTAGCCGTTGCGATGGGACTGGATATATGTTAAATGATTTAGGGGTAGCATTAAC
>JBECUL010000173.1:0-1990 GCA_040225955.1 Candidatus Asgardarchaeum abyssi
TTATAGGATTCACAGAACAGCATATATGCAACTTAGAAAAATTGCGATTGAAAAGTTAGTTAGATACTATTATGCACCCATTTCATGGGTTGAAATTATAGGTAAGGTGTACAGAGAAGCTAATAAATTAAATATCAATATAAGTAAGTTAATAGATGCAGCGTCAGATTCAATTTTTAAATCAGGTTTTTATGAGTATATTCAACCATCAGAAAAAGCGATTAAACTAGCATTTAAGCTTCGTGCGGTGGGACATAAAGACATTATAGATAATCTGCTGTATGCAATCGCTATAACAAATGATATGATATTTCTTACAATGGATGAGAAATTTAAGAGATTTCTCTCAGAACATAAGTATGATATAAAAAATCTTATGGACCACACACAATTAATAAACCTTGTAAGAGGAAAAGGAAGATAATAATATGTAATTCTATTAAGCATTGACCTCTTTTTCTCTCCTTCCTCATCGTTCCATTTTTCATCTATTTAATCTATCTAATTCATCTATTATTCTTAAGTATTTTAATCCATCATCAGATATTTTAACACTACACTCTCTTCCTTCTCTTTCAACAATAACAAAATTGAGCTTTTTCAAGTAAGAGATATGTCTTGAAATAGGGCCTTTCGTAATGGTAATTTTTTGGCTTTTTAAATATTTTTTAAGATGCGCTAGGCTCTTAATTTTTTTCTCCCTTTTCTTGGCATCTCTTAGTGCTCTTAATATGTTTATTCTTGATTTACTAAGTTGCTTTAATACAAGCTTTGGTAATTCAATTTCGTAGATCTTATTCTCATCTTCATCATAAAAATAATAGTAAGGTTCTGCTATTTCTTTGATTTTACCAAGAGAAACTGCAGTCAACGATGCCAAACTCATCGTCCTAGTGCCGCCAGTTAAATCGACTACTATTCTTACATCTCCAAAAGTCTTAGTAATATCAACAATCTTTGTTACCAGCACTTTTACTATTCCCCAGAAATCATTTGGTTCAACAATCTCAATTTCAAAGTAGGGAACTCCATAATTAGAAGTTAAATCTTCTTTTATTCTAAAAGCAACATCCCTTGTTTGTTCAGTCGCAAATAATACAACACCCTCGCATCCGCTCTTCATCATACCGTAACGTAGCGTTTTCTCAGTATACTTCCCAACAGTTGCAAAGTAGAACTTGCGCAAAAGACCACCCACATAACATTCGGTTTCAAAAAATAAAAAATGTTTCGACTAAAACTGAAACCTTTCACTAAAATTTAAACTGTAGCAATTCTCGCTAAAATGTTTCCTCACAACAATGATACCAACGTCTGTTTTATATAATCTCGGTGATCAATAATGGCATGGCGACTACTTTCAGAACATGAGCCTGATTGGCCACCCGACGACCCACATCCATTACCCTGGGACGGATAACAGCGTACTGGGTGGCCAATCTCCTCTCTTTTTTCTTTTTTTATATTCAGACTTCTTCAAAAAACAGTCTGGTTTCTCCTGCAGTTCTAACATGAAGAGGTTTAGTGTCTATTATTATAGGATAATCGTTCGTCGCTGAACCAACGACCATGCATCGATGGGGAGGGAGGGATATTGCAATTGGAACTATTGTTTGAGCATCCAGTTTGGAGGCGGGTGCTACATAATTCAAATCGCTTTGCGTTGAAAGATGAAAGAGAAATATGTTATCAGCTTGCCTAATCACGTTTTGTGGAATTGCTGTGGGTGTGTTAGTTAGATATACTTGATATGCTCCCAAATGCCGCATCCTCGTGATTATGTCATCCCATGCAGTTTCACTCAGGTAGAAATGAGCCTCTTCGGCAAAAATCCATAGCGGCTTTTCTCCACTTTCAAGTAGTTCTCTTAGCTTACTTAAAATTGTTTGAACAGTTATTGCAATGGTTACTGGATCTTTTGTCTTTAGGTTTATTATTTAAGCTTCACCACTACTAATTCTCTCAAGTAGCTTCTCTAAAGTCTTACCTT
>JBECUL010000174.1:0-1943 GCA_040225955.1 Candidatus Asgardarchaeum abyssi
GGAATCTTCCAGCTCTGCTAATATGTGCTGGCACTTCTACAATATCCTCTGCATCCAATCCAGGTATACTCCCTTCATTTTTCCCAAGCACTGTAATTATGTTTCCCTTTTTATCTAGAAGGCTTTTAATAACCTGCAAAGCGATGACTTCGTATCCCCCAGATTTTCTATCATAACTCGTAATAGATTTTATAATATTTTTTTCTTCAGTACTATCAATATTAGCTAGTTTTCTTAAGGTTACATATTCAGCAGATTGATTACTATCAAATTCGCCTGTATCAATTTTCATATAAGAATTATGACGTGCCTTATTGTATAAATAATAAACCTTAAGAGCATTTTCCCCTTTTGATCTTCTCAATTCTGAAAATAGTTCTGTGTTTATTTTCTTAATCATTTCCCCTCTTGTAATTTTTGAATGTCTTATTCTTTCCACAGCTTCATAGGCATAATAATAAAAATAGAGATATTCATTTGGAATTAAACCGAGTCCCTTGATAAAATCAGACGTAAAAAATTTACACCTTTCGCTATCTACATATCTTTCTATATTAGCAAGTATTTTCGGCATTATATCTGACTGATTCACTACAACTCGTTTAATCCATCCCAAATGGTTCAATCCAAAATAGTCAATAAATGTAGAATCATCAGGTAGATTATATACATTCTTTAAATTTCTCTGTAGTTGAGAAGGAGCATCGCATATACCTATAACTTTAACGTTGCAATAACTAGCTACCGCTTGGGTAATTATCCCAGAAGGATTAGTAAAGCTAATTAGCCAAGCATTAGGAGCATAAACTTCGATACAACGTGCTAATTTAACAATTGGCGGTATATTTCTTAAGGCCATAGCAAATCCTCCGGGACCCGTAGTTTCCTGCCCTATAACTCCATATTTCAAGGGAACCCTTTCGTCTTTAATTCGACCGTCTTCTTTTCCTACGCGTATACTTGAAATCACAAAATCGGCACCCTTAACTGCTGATATATAGTCATCGCAATAGGTTATTTTAAATTTACAATCTTTGTTACTTAAGCTCAACATTTCTTCTGCTAAATTTCCTATTAACTCCAACCTCTCTACATCATCGTCCATCAAAGATACTTCTGACAAATTTAACAATTCTTGTTCATGTAATAGGCCTATTAATAATTTTGGGGTCCTAACACTTCCTCCGCCAATCACCGCAATTTTCATTTGTAATAATACCTCATTCCTATTAAAATAAAAAAGTTATAATAACATTATTTAAAATTATCTAACTTTAGGTAAAGTAAAAGAATAGCCATAATGCTTAAGGGATTTCTGTAACTCTAAAAAAGTCGGAGAACTAGTGCAACCCCCCAAAGCAGTTACAGATAAGCCTCCACAAATATTTGCTATAATCAATGACTCTTCCAAATTTAACCCATTTAAAAAACCAAACAAAAAACCAGCAGAAAAACTATCACCTGCGCCAGTAGTATCTAATGGTTCTACTGGTAAACTATCTGCTTTTATCGTCTTGTCTAAGGTAAATAGTAATGACCCATTTTTACCTCGCTTTATAATTATTATTTTACATCCCTTACTTAATAAATAGTTTGCTGCAGCTTGTATATTATCTGCCTTGCAAAGACACAAAGCCTCTAGTTCATTGAGAAAAAAAATATCTATATCTTTTAAAAAAGGGGAAATATTTCCTAAATCACTAATTGTATTCCAACTCATATCAACAGAAGTGGAAATTCCCAATTCTTTAGAAAATGCAATTAAAGTTTTAAGATGATTAGTAGATTTTATATGAATATGGTCACCCACTTTCAACAATTTTAAATTGCAAGCGCTAAGATCTTCTTTATCCTTTTCAACATATGAAACAAAAGCTCTCTCGCCTTTAAATGAAATCACGGAAGTTATAGGAGTGTTTTCTTCTCTAACAAGTACACCATCT
>JBECUL010000175.1:0-1915 GCA_040225955.1 Candidatus Asgardarchaeum abyssi
AGAAATACTAATTCTAGGATATGCTTATCCTGAGGAGGACCTGTAGTTTGAACTATAATAATATCCTCGCCTTCAACACTCTCAGGTATCCTAAAATAACTTTCTCCATCTGGGAATAGCTTGTATTGCGCTTCAATAACAGGAACATTTAGAACTTCACCAAGCTTTCCAGCAAGGCGTTTACTTGCGGAACCAGCAACAATTTTCATATCTCAATCACCAATTTTACAGGATTATAAGATATACGATTCGGTGTAGAGTAAAAAGCTATTTATTTTTTATCATTATTAATTTATTATATACTATCTATTGCATCATTATTATTTTCATAGACAATAGCAAAATTCATTAGTATATAAAACCCAAAATAAATACAGAATACGTCTCTTTTTTGTGGTGGTAGAATGGATGTTTTCGAGTGTATAAGAAGGAGAAGAAGTATTAGAGCGTATAAAAAGGATCCTGTTTCTGAGGATCATTTAAGGGAGATATTAAAAGCTGCTACATGGGCACCAAGTGCGGGGAATTTGCAAAGCTGGGAATTTATTATTGTTAAAGATCATACAACAAAAGTTAGGCTCGCAGAGGCAGCATATGGTCAGTATTTTATTGTTGAAGCCCCTGTAATAATTGTTGTTTGCGCTAATGAGGAAAGATCAGCCAGTAGATATGGGGACAGAGGACGGACATTATATACAATCCAAGATACTGCGGCCGCTATTCAAAACATGTTGTTAGCAGCTTATGCACTTGGATATGGCACATGTTGGGTTGGTGCATTCAACGAGAATGATGTAAAGAGAATTCTAGATTTGCCAAAAACTGTTAGACCTGTTGCTATAGTCCCGTTAGGACGCCCTAATGAAAATCCAGTACCACCTCGCAGATTAGAATTAAAAAGGGTTGTTCATCTGGAAAAATTTGGGAATCAACCCAAGGAATTTTAGAAATAATAACCCCAATATATTTACTTTTTTATTTCGAAGTAATCTTTTTCTGAGAATGGAGGAAATGCGATAACAAGAACTTTGACGTATTTACTTTTTATCTGATGAATAGTTTTAGGGTAAATAATTATGGTGTCGTTTGTATTCATTGAAATCCTCTCACCATTAAGAATCAACGTACAGTTTCCATCAACGATGTGATAAATCTCTGTAGTTTTGAGATGATAGTGTGCTGTATTTTCTCCCCTAACTTCTGCAAGTGCAATAGAAAAGTCAAATTTGTTTCTTATAATCTCATAAATTGTCTCAGCATTTTTATTTATTCTCTTGACATTCTCAATACGAAATATTTGATACTTTTCTATATTCATCAGAATTCCTTCCAAATATTTTTGGAGAAATCATGAACGATTAAAGAATCAATAAGACTTCCACAGAAACGTTGTAGATTCTTCCCTAAAAAAGATTTATAAGCTTTTATAGTAGATTTTTTATTAATTAATAATAAATTTTGGAGTTGTAGGTGATGGAAAGAAAAGAATCTCTCCCACGTACATGGTTAGAAAAAGGACTTTTCGGAAATCAATTGCATATGTATTGCGACCTTTGCAATAGAGAGATCGTTGTAAAAGTGGGTGGCTTAGGAGGGTTGTTATCTGGAATTGCAGGGACTTTAATAAGCTCCGTTGCGGGCTATACTGCAGGAAGAATTACAGAGGGCGTCGGTAGACATATGCTATCTAAAGAAGCAGAAAAACTTGTAAGAAAATATTTGCATCAATGTCCAAAATGTGGACGATGGGTTGGCGATGAATGTTGGAATGAAGCTCAAAATCTATGCAAAGCATGCACAGGAGAATTTGGAGCTACACCATATACAGAACCCCTATACGAAATAGACAGAGCTGCTGCAGAAACTGCTATGAAAGCTACTCAAGCCTTTGAGAAATTAGCTGAAAGTGCAGCAA
>JBECUL010000176.1:0-1899 GCA_040225955.1 Candidatus Asgardarchaeum abyssi
TCGTAGTCTTTGAGATTTACATTATCTACGTTGAACGTTAATTTTTCTGCCAGTTTCATTGTGGTCTTTTCTTCAAGATTTACTTCTTGGGTGAAGTGTTCGAACAGAATTTCCTTTGAAAGTTCTTTGTCGAAACAAAACTTCAAGAAAATTTTCTCAATAACCCTTAAAGATAGAGAAAATATTTAGTTTATCTTCTTAGGGAAAAGAGAAATAAGAATATAAAATGAAAAGAGGGATTAACCTGCCCACTCGGTTTTTCTTATATAGATATTTCTTTCTTCGGCATATTTTCTCAGACTACTTTCAACCTCTGTATATTTTGCAGTATAGACTATTGCTTGTGTAGCTTTATATTCTCCTTTACAAGACACGATATTATCTATGTCATTCATAGTTAATTTTTTCTTGACCTTGCAGAAAACTATGACACGCTCGTTCCCACGATAAACGACCCAAGAAATTCTTCCACAGACAGTCCCTACGGTTTTCCCATGTTCGATATTCCATCCATCTTTTGCTGGGAACTGTTTTCTTATATTAGGATAACAATACTCCTCAAACTCTCTTACCCTTATAGACATCTAAAAAAAAAAAAAAATTTATAGTTCATTCAGAGAGTAAGAAATAAGTTTCTATAGCAATTTTTTCCTTTCAGGTATTATTTAAATCTTAAGAAGTTGTAAGTTTTGTTTTCATAGCTCTTTAAATAAAAATTGTGAAAATTTCTTTACCACTTGCAAATGCGTACATGGATTTATCTGCCGTCATTAATATAGCGTTATAACGTAAACAGTCTTCTATAATCATTTCGTCCCTTTTCTCGCTAGGTAAATTATCTGGTATGTCGCTTAAATAACCAACGCTATTTAGCCTTATTCGCCCTATCAAATTAAATTGAGCTAATTTTTCAAATTCTCTTTTTCCTCTTGGTGTGCCATCACATTCTCTTCTTACTATGGGTGATAAAATTATAGTAAAACCTTCAAAAAATCTGGATCCTTCAAGATCTTGAGTTATGGTATTTCTCTGTATAATACTACTATCTGGTAAAATATACCCACAATAATATCTTAAAGTAATTCCTGCATTTTCAATAAATTCGCCACATTTTACACATTTTAAATGAGAGATGGGTCTCTTTTGCTTTTTAAGAATAACAAACCTAGCTCCCTTTAGTATTTCACCACAATGAGGACAAACTAATGAGAGAGACTGAATCGAAATATCACCTCTGTTAAAGCCTTCAAGGAAATCCTTAGATAGTATTTTTTCATCTATTGGCGGAGTAATTTTCTCTATATTCCCTTTCCTTCCTTCTATTTCTCTTATTGTTTTGAAAGATCTTTTAACGAACCAAGGCCAAGGTCTTCCAGCACTATACCACGTTTTTAACCATTTCAATGTTTTTTTATCACCAGCATTTCCCGATCCTACAGTAAGGCCATTAATTTGAAATTCTGGTTTTTCATTAATTGTCTTTATTACGAATTCCCGATGCCGTTTTGAAATCAAAGAAGCTACTTTTGCTTCCAAATATTTATCTTCAGAATTAGAAGTTACTATAACTTCTGCGCCCCTGTTCCTAAGGAAGTTTAAGAATCTTCGCAACATTTCTCCAATTCCATAATCATCCATAACAATTCTGCACCTAGCAATATCTACTCTCCTAAAGAAGATATTTAGAATCTTCTGATAAGTGATATCCATTATCTTGTTAAGGTTATATCTGTCTACTTGCCAAGGTGGAATCTTATCTACAATGAAATCAAGTCCAGCACTTCTAAACTTATCCAGTTTTCTATATAGGTCATCCCAATACTTAAATTTACGTCTCTTTTTCGTATCAGCTGGTCCAACAACTAGGTCTATTGAATAAAAATTTCCCTAGGAAAAATC
>JBECUL010000177.1:0-1880 GCA_040225955.1 Candidatus Asgardarchaeum abyssi
CACCGGCGATTTTCCACTTAAACATATTTTCTATTGGTATTTGGTATCGATATTTTTTGTAATGGCAGCAACAGCTTCTATATATCGTTTATTGGCTTATTATATTCGCATCGCTTTATCGGCTACAAGCTTTGAAATAAGTATAATTAGAAATACCTCATCAATTGTTAACTTTGTTGCAAACCCAATTATTGGAACTTTATCTGATAAAAAGGGTAGAAAAAACGTTCTTCTTGCTGGCTTCATAGCTGTTTCATTTGTACCTTTTCTTTATACGCTTCCGACAAACATAGTTGAAATGATACTTGTTAGTATACTATCAGGAATCACGGGGGTTATTCTTTCTACGGTTTCGTATGCATTTATCGCTGAAATAATACCAGAAGAAAGTAGAGGGAGATACTTTGGTCAGTATAATACTGCATTCGCATTAAGCTTTGGAGTAACTCCTATATTGATTTCTGGGTTGCTTACAGATTTCTTAACAATGAACTTTCTTAAGGTTGTTAAATCTTTGGAAGATGCCCAGATGTTGGCAATCACATACGTTTTTTATTTCTCTTCGGTTATGTGCGTGATTGGCCTCCTGATATTTTTAAAGAAAGTATATTTTACGCCTTCCGAAACAGTTAAATATTTTATGAGCATTTGTGAGTATTGAGACAGTGTCCGAATGTGGTGGGAGTAAAGCACCGAAAGGACACCGCAATGTGAAAGGACGCTGCGATGTGGGGCTTGTGGGGTTACCCTGAACGGGGTCGAGACCGATGACTTGCTCCCTATGAACCCAGAGGGAGCTGAGGCTGATGTGGCCCAAGGTGGATGTTCGCTCACCAATGCGGACATTCACTGAACCCCATATTCAATTAGATGAGCTTTTAAGTTTGATTTTCTTATATTTTGCCTTTATATCTTCAATTTCTTGTAATGCTTTAAACTTTAATCTCGCGACGATAGCAGCCTCTCTTTCTACGATTTTCTTACCACTTAGAGCATTAACTTTAAACCACGATGGTGCATAATCTATTATTTTTACATCAATTGGGATTTTAACAATTTCTTCAAGCTTATTGGACAATTTTTCCTCGAATGCCTCAACATCATTATATGAAATCTTATATCCTGTAAAGATGGCTATATCAATATCTCTAAATAATTCGGACTCAATAAATCCCCCAAAAATAACGGCAGCGATCACTTCTGGGAATTTTTCTATTTCTTTAGCTATTATTTTCATAATCTTTTTTTTCTCCTCCTGAGATAGTCTATGGTACTCAAATTTCCTTTTCTCTTCAATTGCTCTTAGAGGCAAATTCTTTAACCTCCTCAATAAATTTTTCAATAGCTCTTATTCCGTTTTTCTTTGCTTCACTATATATTCTGATATCATCTACGTTCCAATATCTGTGAACTATCATATTCCTCAATGAGGATAAAGAAGCCATCTTCATCGCGGTTTCAGAATCAATAACTCCCCTCTCAGAAAGTCTCATAAATATATCTCTATATCCCTTAATTTCTTCATTAAAACATCTTTCTAATACATATATGCCAATGTCAGCGGATCCTTCAACGATTACGACAATTGAGTATCTCATAGAAAATCTTGCACTCCTATTTTTTATAAATTCGTCGATATCTAAGGATGTTAGGAATTTTAATTCACTAAGAGCCTCTATTATGTCCTTCAACATATTTTCTATATAATCCTTATCAACACATTTCATTACTAAAACCGCCGGTAACATCCGAGAATGGGTGATTTAAAAAGGGGGTACGATGATGAGTAGAGTATGTCCCAACAACACAAAGTTATCATCGTACCCCTAAGTATAGACGAACTAGAAGTTTTTAAATTTGACGCCCTACCAAAACCCATC
>JBECUL010000178.1:0-1861 GCA_040225955.1 Candidatus Asgardarchaeum abyssi
CAATATATTGCTCGGCGTATTTTTCTTCTTCCTCATCTTCTATTTTACGCGTTTGAAAATTTAGTCTCAGCTTTGATTCTTTGCCGAGCTTAGCATAATAAAAAACACCTTTCTGCAGCTTTTCTGATTCGAGCAACGGCTGAATAAAATTATATTCAATCTGTGCCTGGTAGGACATAAGCTCTGAGGTTTTCTTATTCAACTGTTTTAAGACCGTATCGACTGCATTAGTCTTTTCCTCTACCGGCTGCTTTGTATCTGAACTTTTCGGGCACTCACAAGCTTTTGTGCCCCCGGAAACCCAACAGATGCTCACCGTCCATAAGAACACAATGACTGCCTTGCTAATTATCTTTTTATTCATTATTTCGATTTCCTTTCCCTTCAATGAGCTATTTGGAGGATGTCCAAATCCTGCTCCGAATCTACCAGGAACAAATTTAGGTGCTCCACCTTTTTTCTTTCCAGGGATAAATCTTTCACTACTTCCATAATAAGTTCCATAATTAACTACATACCAATACTTAGCTCTCGCATTTAATTCTTCAACCTCACCAATACCCCAAAAAATAGAACCTGTTGTTAACTTATAGTCAAAATTAATAGCTTCAGCAAGAGCGCCTTTTCCTCCACTTCTATGTCTATGAGAGTTAATATATGTTTGCATATATCTTCTAAGTTTTTTACCCATCTCAAAAGCATTAGCTTGAAATCTCTTCCAATCTTTTCCTATTGTTTCATCTATTATTGTTTTTACGTCAAATTCGGGGATAACTTTTACTCTCATTTTCATACCTTCTTAATGTAAATATATATTCGTAAGTAATTGCCTTCTTCTCTCATTTGAGCTTTGCCATTAACTCTCCATCCTTCATAATATTCTCCGGCTATCTCAATTCTATGAGAACGTTCTATAAGATGTCTGCGTTTCTTCTCTATGATAATTTCTTTAGCTTTATCAGTAGATATACCAGGCATGGCATAATTAACTTTAGCCATTGTTAAATCACTAATTATTGCCCTAATAGGTAATGGGTTAAGATATACTACAGTTACATTTTTTTCAAATGGGTCATCTATAGTTTCTAACCCTCTTGAAATTCTAATTGGTTTAGAATGTTCTCTAAAAAATAAATCGTCCATTATTTTTCCTTTTATTATATTTCTTCTAATTCTTCAGCAATTAAATCATCAACATTATCTTTAAAATCTGCTTCTATTGGATTTTCTTTGCTCCATTTTTTAATACCTATATCCGAAACATTTATGTTATGTTGTGAAGATAATCTATCTAATGAAGGTCTATTAAGTAAATCTTCACCCTCATATTCTAAATTGTAACTGACATAAGAAAATATGTTTCCAGTTGAGTTTTGATAAAATATAATCATTTCATTTCTCCTTATTTTATCCGTGAACTTTTACGTGATATTTTACTTGTATATTATATATCCTAATATCAGCACGAGAACTATCCTGCACTGTTACAAATCTTAACCAATAAGTCCTATCTACCATTTCAAAGGATGTATCTACAATATTATGATTTTGGTCTGCATTATATGTATCATCACCCATATTAGCGGTATGAGAAACCACATAGACTTGACCATTAGCATTATCAGCATAAGATACATATACTATATCTATATAATCAGCAGTGTTACTGGTAGCAACATCAGCATCTTTTATTCCATAGTAAATAGTAATTTCATCTACATAAACTGGATGTCCGGCAATCTGCGACGGAACAGAAAATGGATAATACATTTGATAGTCTGTTCCAGCAGGACAAGCATAAACACCATTCGATACCCCACCACAGTTAACATTAACATTTCCGTCTTCACTGCCAACCTCT
>JBECUL010000179.1:0-1859 GCA_040225955.1 Candidatus Asgardarchaeum abyssi
AGAAATCTATCCAGCGTTTTTGTCTCTCCTGCTTCTATCAGCTTATTAGCAACACTCCAAGCCCAACCTCTAATCCTTTCTACATCCATGATATCACCTCCTCTAAGAATAAAATAGGTTTTGTATCACCCAATTTTATTTTTAAATCTTCCAAAAATAAAATTGAATCTAAATCTAATCTTTTATGACAGAAGATGAAGTACAGAAGCCTGTTAATATATGCATGAGCTATTTCTGAATTATTTCTCTTCAAACTTGCATCAATATTCCAGTTTTCTACAAGGAAGGAGGAAATCAAAGCTTTAATTTTAGAAGAGGGCTTCCCAGAAGCGGAAACCCAGTATTTGTTATTCCCATAATATAGTTTAGAAAATATTTCATTAAGGTTTGGTATTATATAGTGAGAAAAGAACTTCTTTCCCCCGCCAACCCCTTCAATTACTAAAAGTTCAATATGATATTCTGGAATTTTATTTCTCCTAAAAAGCTCCTGCAAAACTTTATCAAGAAGATAAAAAACATACTCAAATGCCCCTACTTCATTTAAGTTTATCCTTCCAATTTCAGCAATACTACCTATATTTATATTGTAAAAATCTGGAACATAACCCTTAAGAATTTCTCTTATTTCTTGTCCCTCTTCAGGTATATATAATCCATAAAGACGTTGCCCGCATCTACCACAAATCGAATTAGCTAATTTGTTGAAAAGCTCCATTTTTGTATACAATGTATACGATTCCTTTGGTTTAATTATATAGTAATTTGGTTTTTCACTTAGAGCTACACTGGTCGGAAATACTGGCGTTGGCAAGTCCTCAGATTCTAATTTGCCTTTTAGTTGCAAAGTTATTATATTTATGATAATATCAAAGAATTTTTCTTCAAATTTCTCTCTCCTTCTTTCTTTCCAAAGATTATATAATTCTCTCCTATCTTTTAATGAAATTTGCTTCGCAATGCCAGCTATTATTGATTGACCTATAGACGATGTTAAAATCGGATTTCTTAATTTAAGCCCTCTAATAGCTATTTTATCAATCTGACCATTATTCAGACGTTTGAATAATTTAGAGAATATTTCTTTATCTTCCTTTGATAAATTCTTTTGATCTTTTAGCTCTTCAAACGATCTTAAACTTAGTCTAAAAGATTTGTTTCTGATCTTTCTTTCCAACCGGTAGTGATTTTCACTTTCTGCAACCATATATACTTTCTTATTTTTCTTATCTCTAAACTCTACTTTAAACTGCACGCTAATGTTATTAAAATCAATTAACCTTTCGATAAGTTCTCTTAGCTTTTCATTACTTTGCATTTTCTTCACCTTTAAATTAAAAATTGACTTATAAGAAGAGGCTTACAATATCTAATATCTAATAATAGATTTAATATTGAGTGATATGTAAAGCATAATAAAAGTATTTTCACATAATCTATTAAGTGGATATATAAGGATTTTATAACTTCAAAAATATGATAATTTGTAACAATTTTTAAAAATAATGCATTATTTTTAAAAATTGTTACTTCCACCAGCATAACCTCCTACACTCGCAATCTCTACATCTCCCGGTAGGCTTGTCAATCTCTGGAAAAATTTCATTTTCAACAATTTTTCTCATATTCTTTAAAATCCCAAGAACTTTTAAGCGGTCGTTATCCGTTATTTCAAATTCCACTAAGTCATTATCGTTGTAGTACCATATTGCTCCTCTCTCAACTGGTATGTTTAAGGATAGTTCGACAAGAATAGCTTCAGCAACCACTTGTAGCTTGTCTGGGAAATTCGCATCACCTTTTTTGTGCTTGCTTGTCTTTAGCTCAATGACCTTTCCAGACTGACTATCCCATTCCAC
>JBECUL010000180.1:0-1851 GCA_040225955.1 Candidatus Asgardarchaeum abyssi
CACGGTTGTAAATTGGTCCCATATAATATTTGATGTATTTACATCTGACGAAGATATGACATCTCCGGTCATAACCACGTTTCCTTCAAAGACACTAACATTTTCAACAAAATCTATATTAGAACCATAGATATATGATGTTGCAATAGAGTAAACCAACATAGAATAGACTGTCGAATTTGTAACAATCACAGAGGAACCATAAGGAGGCCCCATGAAATTACAAAAGGTTGCCAAATAAGTAAAAACTTGTGTTATATTTGAAAAAACAATGTAAGCAGTCGAATAGTCATAGAGATGTATCTGACTTTGTGAGACTCCAGTAACATTCGTCAAACTTGCTGTAGCGTGGTCAACTAATGTAACTATCAGTTCATTTGTTGTAAAGTTAAGCATTGAGAGAGATGTTGAATTATAAAGAGTAATGTAGCTTGCTGCCATAGTTTGGTCTATATCCATAAACTCAATTACGCTGTATTCGGTACAAACAACATTGATATTCTCGACGATATTTGAATTTTCAATTGTCATACTAGAATAATCTTTAAGGTACATGATTGTCATATTTAGCGTGGATGAATCTAATAGAAGATGAGCACTTCCAGTCGTATTAATGTTAACAGTGTTCATGAACTCTACATTGCTGAAATAAGCTTCTGCATCATCTAAAACCTGTATTGCTATACTCTCAGAAAATTCAACATTCTCAAAGTATACTACTGCATCATCTTCAATAATTAGTTCTTGGTCATCCCCAGAAAACACAACGTTCCTAAATTTAACAATTGACTGAGCACCTATAAACACGGAACCAAAAATGTCTGCATCTTCAACATAGATATCAATATCGTTTGTTTGATATATTCTAAGCGTATAGTCCTCATTTTTATTTCCATTGCTTGGAAGTATAGTTTCCTCTCTTTCTAAGCTATTTGGAATCCTAAAGAACAAAGGACTGATGAAAACACTTGAGAAAATAGCTATGGCGATTAAAATACATACCATTTCTCTTTTTCTCATTCAAAACCCTCATTAAGCGTATATATCCTATTATACTAAACTCTTATAAAAATAATATTTAATGATTAATTATTTATTTTTTTTGAATCATATAAAATAATGATAATAAAAAATATATTAAACACATTTAGACATGCAGACGTTAAAGTCTTATAAATAAAATAGCTTTAAAAGTTGACTACATAGCATTCTCTCATTGAAAAAGGAAATATAAAATGTATATATATTTAAGCTATAGTTAGCCTATAGAGAGATTAGAAATGAAAAGCTCCTTTTTAATACTTGCTATTAGACCTCTGGAATCAAAAAAAATAAATACCCTATTCACAACATAATTATATTGTGGATCAGCTTTTTTTAATAAGATATAAGGCATTTAGGAAAACACTCTGAGGGATTTTATGATGAATAAAAGGGGAATATCCTTCCTATTTGCCTTATTGATGATCTTGAGTGTTTTCCTAGGAATATCGATGATTACCACACCAATGAGCCTCAATGAGAAAACTACCATAGTTCCTAGTGGTGAGAGAAATAATATAAAGAATTCACTAAGAATCTTTAATTACGACGATGCTTATATTCTCATAGAAAATTCCACAATTCTTGGTACTGTTGAGATAGGGGCTTATTCCGTTGTTAGATTCAGAAATGTAACATTTGGCACTATGGGCCCTGCACCAATCTTTATTAGTGAGCAAGCTAAAGTTTACTTTGAAGATGTTAAATTCATGTATGACTTGATACTTGTAGCAACGGGTAACGCAAGGGTATTCTTTGATCAAGTTGATGTATCAGGAGGCGTTGAACTTAATGCTTCTGATAATGCCT
>JBECUL010000181.1:0-1820 GCA_040225955.1 Candidatus Asgardarchaeum abyssi
ATGCTGTTATGCTTGGGGTTTTAGAGGCAAGAAAATCAGGTGTTACTACAGTCCTCGGTTATGAACATGCACTAAATACACATCCTACTGCGATCACCAAGATTGTTGATGCTTTTAAACTGACTGGAATTCGAGCACTGTTGGGAATAGGATACCAAGATACAGGAAAAGAAATGGGTGCACCCGATTTTGTTCTTAGGCCAACAAATGTGATACTAAAATACCTAGAAGATAGCTTCAAAAAATATCACAATACATTAGATGGCAGATTAAAAATTTGGTTAGCACCAGGATTAGTTAGCTGGTGCACAGAGGAACTCTTGCTTGAGAGTAAGCGACTTGCGGAAAAATATAATACTGGACTAACGATCCATGCGAATGAAAGTAAAACCGAAACTGAATATAGCAGGCGAGAAAGAGGAGCATCTGAGATAGGATTCCTATACAAATTAGGAGTTCTTGATAAGAATACTCTTGTTGTACATGCAGTTTGGACAACAGATAAAGAAATTGAAATGCTTGCTGAAAGAAATGCTAAGGTTTCCCACAATCCTGTGAGCAATATGTTTCTCTCCTCTGGTGTAGCTCCAATTCCTAGGATGCTTAGGAAGGGAATTGCCGTTGGATTAGCTACGGATGGAGCAACTAGTAACAATAATAATGACTTTTTCGATGTCCTTAGAGTAACTCCTCTTCTTCAAAAAGTTCATACACTTGATCCACTTTCACTAACCGCTGAACAAACACTGGAAATGGCCACAATCATTGGTGCTAGAGCAGTATTAATGGAAAATGAAGTTGGAAGTTTAGAAGTTGGTAAAAAAGCAGATATTGTAATATTAAACTTTAAGCATCATAGTACGACACCTAATATTTATCCTCCCGCGACGATAGTATATAGTGCTAGTAGCGAAAATGTCGAAACAGTAATAATAGACGGAAGAATTATAATGGAAAACAGGAAGATACAAACTTTTGATGAAGATAAAGTTCTGGATAATGCTAATAAATCAATTGAACAAATAATTAGTAAGGCTCAAAACATTTTGGAAGAAAGATGGCCAATTATGTAACTTTCTAATTGATGATAGATATTCTTTAGAAAAGCCTAATGGCGGCAGAGAAGCTCTTTAGAACATTTAACACACATATGGTTTGTGAAGTTGGGTTAGAGAGAGGTGATTTCAAGAAAAGATTAATAATCCCTGATTGCTTTTTGCGCTAATGATATTAGACATTCTAAAAATGGTAAATAGAATAACTATTGATCTTCACTCCAGAGGTTTTAGCTTGCTGCAGAAAACAGAACAAACAATAGTACAAATAGAATTTGCAACGGCTGATTATTTAGTACTGTCATTATTTTTAGAAATGTTGGCATTATCATTTAGCTATATTCGTACATGGAGTATCTCCTATGGAGAAATAATATTTCATGTTTAATAAAGCGAAAAATGCTAAAGTAGGAGGTGTTAATATGAGGAGTAAAATGTTAATAGCATTTATTTTTTTCATAATACTTTCAGCGGTTACTTATATCTTATTTCCAGATAGTGTAAATGCTGCCTACAATGGTATAAATCCATTTATAAATAAAGAATTCTCAAGCTTAGGACAGTTTGGATATATCCTTGCAATAATTCATGTTACGATATATCATGAATTCTCATATATTTTCTTAATATTATGGCTTACAACAGGATTGGCAGCTGGTTTGCTTGCTAGAGGAGGTATAAACGGATTCATCGCTGGATTCTATATGTGTATTGCTGGATTTGTTATATATTACTTAATACTTGCTACCGATAGAATATTACTCT
>JBECUL010000182.1:0-1755 GCA_040225955.1 Candidatus Asgardarchaeum abyssi
ATTCGCCTCGGTTTGGCAAATGTAATAATATGCTTGTTCAAGGAAATTAAGTGCATTTGTTTCCTCTAACAATCGTAGCCATTTCTCCTTAATGTTAACTTTGCTCATTTAACTTAGCTTATTGAAATTAAGTTATTTTTCCTTTTTTATCAGAATTCACTTATATTACTTAGATAACCTCATTAATGTCTTTGGTTACAGGATCTCTTCCTAACGATTTCATTCTCTTCGTATATGCGATCGCATTCAGGGTAAGAAATATTAATGTAGGAACTAAGGCCCACCAACTCCAAATAAAACATGCTACAAGAAAAACAAGGAACAAAAATAGACTTATTTTTTGAGTCATTGTCCAGAAACGATATTTATTAGCAGTTTGTTTAAGGGTTGACGTAGATGACGAATTTTGCGTTATTCCACCGAGGTTCATATTTTCCTTAGACTCGGAATAAACCAGTTGACCTAAAGGAAGTATTTTCTCTAAATGGTAATGTTTCGCAAGCATGGAAGGTTCTTTTGTCCGAAAGAGAGCAGCAGCTTGTTTATGTTGCTCTTTTGCTTGACTACGATTGGAAGCATTCACAACGAGGAGTGGCTTGGTTAAATCTAAGGGAGTGAATGTTTCATTGGTTTCAAAAACTGCTGTTTCCCATACGCCATAAGAATTAAGAGCTGTCGAAATAACAAACTTTTGTTTAGTTCGTTCATTCAAAACCCTCGAGACCATATTTACACCTCCTAATTTCCTCTAATTTTGCCTTATTCCCTAAAAAGGACAAAAGGAGCCCTTTTCTTCCCTTAAAATTTTTTTAGGAATGTCCCTATTTTGCGAGTCCAGAGGTTGGGGTATAGGTTTATACCTTACTATTTACCTCGATAACCTAAGCCTTTCTTTAAGTTATCGGGGAATCTTTTGCAGTCCAACAACCATTTCGCTTTTCTTAAGTTTTATGATTATATTTTTGATATCTGTTTTAGAAATAGAAGAGGGATATTTAATAAAGATAAGCTTATTCTCTCCAGGATTTATTACTTTACTATAATCACTCCAACTCATATTTATTTCCGTTTGATATATATTTCCTCCATAACTTATTACATAATACCTATCTTCATAATAATCCATCTCAATTGGGATATGGGATTCATTATATAAAAAAATTATTAACTTATCTGGAGTGATTGGGCTAAAATGAGCATAAGAATATATAGAACTATCCACTAAATCCTTACCTTGCTTTTTATAAGGGATTATATAAACTTTATTTTCTTTATCACTCCAACGAAGGCTGAAAGCATTCTCAGGTAAAGTAGGGGTAATAAGTCTCTCACCATAAAAATCAGGATTCTCATAAGCTTCTTTAATTTTTTCAAACATCGCTTTTCTTTTCTCTTCCTTTTGCTTCTCAGCTTCTTGGGCTTGATTTATACCAAGAGCCAAAAGAAGCACTAAACCCAATACTATTAATCCTCCATTATAAAGCGTTACTCCGTCCTTTTTTCACATTGTTTACCTCCTTGTATAAATTGTACATGGTTCCCTCCTTTTTCTCCTTCTATCTCTATTTACACATCACCCAGGGCGTAATTTTAAGCTGCGGGGGATATAATTTCTTTGATCTATTTTTCTTTAGCCTGTCGTAAGGGTAAACGGGTTTGTAATCATTTAGTGTAGGATCGGTCGTGGTCTAATAATTCATCAGAGACTTAACATAGTTAATAGGAACAGCGAAGTTCAAATTTTGAGCGACAACG
>JBECUL010000183.1:0-1732 GCA_040225955.1 Candidatus Asgardarchaeum abyssi
ATGCTTGTGCAAAAATAACAAACTCAGAAGCAATCAAAAACTCAAAGCTCTTTCCATTTAGGTACTACATTGCTTATCTAATGCTTAGAAACTTTCCAGGCTCTTCAAGGTTAAGAAAAGCATTACAAATTGCACTAGAAAAATCTGTAGAAAATGTTCCTAAAATTTCAGGAAAGGTAGCAATTCTTGCTGACACTTCAGGCTCAATGAGTTCTTCTCTTACAGGAGACTATTCTGTTGTTCAGTGCATTGACCTTGTTGGGCTCTTCACAGGAATAATCATAAGAAAAGCAGAAATTCCACCGATTGTATTGCCATTTAGCGAAAGAGTACGATATGACATTGCTTCAGCTGCAATGCAGAAGGAAACAATATTTGAAATTGCAAAAGTATTTTCAGACATGTATGGAGGAGGAACTTCGCTTTCAGCACCAATTAAGTGGTTAATTGCAGAGAATGAGCCAGTAGACACAATTATTGCATTTACTGACAACGAAGAATGGGTTGGTGAAGGATTCTTGGAAGCATTCCTTGAATATAAACAGAGAGTTGCTCCTCATGTTAAAGCATACTTTGTTACACTACTACCATATAGAGACTATCCAGTGCCTCCTCAAATGGAAGATGTTTACTTCGTTTTTGGCTGGAATGACAACGTACTAAGATACATCACAACAAACCCTAAGAAACAAATGGAAGAAATTCGGAAGATAGAATACTAAACTTAAATCTTAAGGTATTTCTTTCTTTTTATTTCTGTATCTCTTACATCAACACCCATCTTAAGTGCTAGTTGTCTCCACCCAGGCTTAGCATAAGTTGGAATCATGCCCAAAGGTTTTATCTCCCAGTTGAAGAAAGCTGCTAAGTCAATTGGAGTAAAATCATAGTCCCAAACAAGTTGCCTTGCTCTTTGGCTTCTAAACCAGTGTGGCCACAATTTGTCTGAAGGCACTGTGGTTGATGGTATTTCTTTATTTCTTAAAGAAGAACCTATTTTGCGGATAATGTACAAAACTTTGTGCCTTTTGTTTTTGACTCTTTCAAGTTGTGGAAACAAGTCATCCTTTTTAGTTTTCTCAAGCCATGATAGCATCGGTTCTGCAAGAGGTTCTGACTTCTTGATTGGGATAGTCCTATAGCTTTTTACTTTTTGGATTACCACTTTGTTGCCAATTTTGACTCTTTTGTACTTCTTTAGAACTGGAATTTTGTCTACCACTATTAGCTCAGGGTGTATATCCAAAAAGAAATTGTGCTTTTTTAACATAAGTAGCTCAGAAACTCTACATCCAGTTTCAAAGAGGAATGCAATTAGGGCTTTTTGGAAGTCATTTTTGCAAGTGTTTACAAGCTTGATTAAAAAATCCCAACCGCAAAAATCTTGAACATCATTTTCTACGCTTACCCTTACGAAAGCCATAACTTTCACTTTCTTCGCGCTTTATTAGAAAAAACGCAAGAAAGAATTTAAATTTTACTAATGAACATCATTAGTAAAAAAGATAATATCTTTTTAAAAGATTTTTGTTAAAGTTTAAATATCTTCGCGTTTTATCATGATTAGGTGATGTTATGTCTAAAGAAAAGAAAAAGAAAGGTTGGAGAAGTTTAATGGCAGTGCCTACTGCGCTTTTCATCCGTGATTATCTCTTAGAACATGGAGAAGCTTATCCCTATGAAATATACTCTGCATTAAAAGAAAAGCGAGAGAGCCTTGGACTTTATGTTG
>JBECUL010000184.1:0-1687 GCA_040225955.1 Candidatus Asgardarchaeum abyssi
CTGTTATAACTATCGATTATTAAGTTCATATCTCTATTGCTTCCGTGTTTTCCAGCTAACAAGAAGTAAAACGCACGGATAGCTGAGTGCTTAGTGGAATTTCGAGCAGAATTAAGGAAAAAATCAATTTTTCTCTGTTTTGCTTTAAAATTAAACCTGAGGAGGGACTGTAATATTTTTAGTTCTTGCCATTCATAAATATTATCTTCCGATTTCAAGAATGATATTAAGAATTTAGGTATTGTTTCATCATTTGGGAACAATGACAAGAAATCACAAAATAATCCAGAATGGTGAGGCTTTACGACAAAACTTTCTCGAATGTCTTCTATTATTTCTGTTTTGTTGAAATTCAAACCACTGTTATATAAAATGCCCAGCCGATACAAAGCAAAATTCAAGTGCCTCTTTTCAAACGCATCATTTGAAAAAGCATTCTCAACAAGTTTCATTAGTGCAGGAATAACACTCCCTTGTATTAATTCTCTATTTCCAGATTTCATTGTTTTTTCTATTATAGTCATAAGTGGCTTGTAAGGATCAAAGAGTCTTTCTTCTACTTCTTTACCGGATAATATATCTGTTTTTTTGGCATTTATATTAAGTTTCAAATCTCTCAATGCTATTGTGAGGTCTTTGAGTGCCTTCTTAGCCTCAATTTTTTTCTTGCAAAATATTCTAATATCGTCCATATAACGAATGTACCCCTTATATTTCTCCATTCTTCTGTCCACATAATCTAAGAAGATATCTGCAAGAAACGATGAGGCTGGGGGACCCTGAGGTAAACTATATCCTGATATGCGTTCATCACTCCATTTTCTTAATAAAGTAAAAAGAGTACTTGTTAGCTCTATTCCTCTCTTATCTCTTTCTAAATAGTCAATAATTCTCTTCCTTAGTTCTTCCAGATTAATGTTCTCATAATATCCTGTTATATCAGTGGTGACAACAAATTCATATTTCTTCTTATAGAAATCTCTGGATGTTTCATCAAATTTCAACCAAGCATATGTTTTCTTAACCTTAGAGGCTTTAAAATTCAAAATGCTAAAACTCCTTCTACATATTCTCTTGTTTTTACTCAATATCTTTTTTGATAAATACTCAATAGTTGCCTCGTATATTAGCCAGTCTTCTGCAGTTGGCCTCGCCATTGGTCTAATAGTAAAATTTGCTTTTGGTACATCTATTTTTAATAGAGGAACCGGCGCACAAGCTTCCCTTTTATGGTCCATTAATAAACCTTCCAATTTAGAGGAGAAATCAGCAGGTCTAAACAAACGCTTGAGATGTAAAAATCCAAGTATATCAGGCACGGGATTATTTCCTCTTAACTCTTCAGCAACTATCCTTTTTAATGCTCTGTCAAAGTCTAATTTCATGATTTTAAATCTCCTATGTTCATCCTTCTCTTAGCTCATATCGCCATTCCATATGACTTAAAATAACCGAACTACTTCGTTTATGTATGCCCCTAGGTGAAGTTTCGAAAATTAACCGCTAATTTCCCTTGTAGTATTCTTTGTAGATTCTTATGCTTATCATAAACCAATTTTATTAAATCTACAAATAGTAATTTTATATATAGGTAAGTCAAGGGGTCCTTCCCCCTTTTATTATCATAAAATAATGAGTAATTTAGAGCTAATCAAAGAAAAATATACCTTTATACATATAATGTAGA
>JBECUL010000185.1:0-1631 GCA_040225955.1 Candidatus Asgardarchaeum abyssi
TAGCGGAATTTTGATAACCTCTTCAACTTCGGGTATTTGCAACAAACCTGATGCTACTGATAGAGAAGATATAGCTCTGATGCAAATACCCGAAGTTGAAGAGGTTATCAAAATTCCGCTACCTCAAATAAATATAGAGAAAAACGTTGTTAAGCAGGGATCCAAATTCAGAATAATTAAAAGAATAGTTAATGAAGCAATTATGGGTGAAGAGTGGTTTGGTTTTTCGGAAAGAGAAAAATTTCTGCTTCTCATCAGAATAATTAATGCAATCATCAATAGGAAATTTCAAGGAATTATGAAAATCTCAAGAAGTCTATTTTTGATGAGGAAAACACTTTCATACGTAGAGAACTTTGAGAGAAACATATTAAAGGATAAAAAAGAATTAGAAAAAATTATTTCTTGAGCAGGAAAAATAGTGACGCATTTTTAATAATTTTCGGAAGATAAATTACACCTTTGATGGTTATATTCATGTATTGATAAATAATACAATTAAAGATAATATAGCAGTCACTATACTCAAAATAGTAAAAGAGCATTATCGAGAGGTATTAATGATTAATAAAACAACCAATTTTCAAAATCCATCATATGTCATTTACAGAGCAACAAGCTTTCTCATAAAGCACGGGTATCCGTTTAGTTATGTAGCTTGAATTTTTCTAATACCTCAGGAATACCTCCCTGATGAATATAGCCAATATCCTTTTGTTTGGCCTTTCAGTTTTTTCCGATTAATAGATAATGAATTGCATTCAATATACCACTTTATTATGGATCCCAATGGAACTTTCCTTCGTTTTAACATAATTACCTATGATAACTATGTCTGTTGTTCAAATGAGAATAACGGTAGACAAACAACGTTAAGCCACGCGATTTATCTTCTTTACGCAGTAATCATAATGTCATTAGTAGCACTCCTGATTCTCGCAATTAAAACTCGACTTGATCCAAAAAGTAGATATAAAACGAGCTGGGCTATAAACATCAATAAAATCCCAAGACTGTAAGTAATTTGAGCGGCGTAGGATTTTGTTTTTCATAAAGATGCCGCTTGAGCGTAAAGTGATCTTTAGGTTTCCAAGAGTTTATTTGCAGTCAGCATAATTAAAAGTACTCGGCTCTTCCACTTATTCCTTTCACCATCTTAACAGCACCATCTAAGATATAGTAAATTTTAATTAGTCATTAGGAGAAAAATAAATGACGCTATACATTTAGGTGATACATATGGAAAAAATAAAGTACAAATTCAAAGTAAAAGTCTTGAGTGGATACAGAATAGTGATTCCTAAGCAAATTAGAGATCGTTTAGGAATAAAGCAAGGAGATGAGCTTGAGCTTGAAGTTAGCGAGGGAAATATCATTATAAAAATAACTGGTGAGAATCCAGTTTTTATGATGGGCGGACTCGCAGAAGGAGCTCCTACAGATATTCCTGGTGATGATTTATTTATTGATGAACTAAAGAGAAAGGTGGTAAAATGAAATTTATCGATGCACCAATATTCATAAAATGGCTTGCTGCGTCAAAAAAGATGCTATCTATAGAGTCCGCTATCAGTGGTTATATTTTATATAAGATCGAGACTGCTGAACCAGCTATTACTACAACGCTTGTT
>JBECUL010000186.1:0-1593 GCA_040225955.1 Candidatus Asgardarchaeum abyssi
ACATTATGTTTCTCAGATAAGAGTGCTGCAGCACTAAGGCCCGTAACCCCGGCTCCAACAACAATTGCATCGTACATTTTTTCAGCTCCTATGGGTGTTAGCAATGAAGTATTTAATAAAGAGGAGGAATATAAAAGTTATCAACATGTCAAGCCATTAATATTCACAATTATCCATGAAACTAAATGTAAAAATTTCCATGTATTGTTATTCCAGTAAAAAGGAATAATTTAGCATATGCTTTTCGAATTTAGCAATTTATACTTATATATCCTTAATTAAAAGTTACAAAAGGTCTTTTTTGGCAAAATACGATAATACTAAGTTTCTATGTTGAATAATAGGTAATTTTAAGCACAAACTTTAATAAAGAAATTATTAAATGTTAGATTGAGGAGATTATTGCTCCTAAAATCTTGGGGATTTCTATGGGTTTTCAGGAATGGAAGAAGACAGAAAAATTAGAAGAAAAGACGATGGGAACAGAGAGCTTTCAAATTTTCTTCACTAGACATGCTAGTCAAAGAATAATTGAACGTTGCGGAATCTATTTTTTAGACAATACTGTTAACTACTTGAAAAATGAGAGAAGATTTGTCTTCATGAAGAGAAAGGATGCATACTTCCTTTTCGTTCCTACTGGCATTTTCCTTGTTGGTGTATTTGAAAATAAAGAGAAATTTGTGGTAAAAACAACCTTATATCCCTCCCTTTATGAAAAAGAAGAAATACTGAAAAGTAATAGGCTTGCAATAAATGTGAAAAGCGGTGTGACCGTGATTATCCCAAAATATCATAAAAATAAGTTAATTCAGCTCGGACATCGCTAATTTTCATCATGTATTTTTAAATAGCAAGCAATGATATAAGTAAAGAAAGGTTTATAATATAATCTCATTTATTTTTACTTAATTGATAGTCGTCTTTATTTTTATTACTCCGTGGTGATTATATGGAAAAATACATTATCTTAAAACGACATCTCTTTATAATTTTAGTAATAATATTATTCGTCGTTACTTTAATAACCTTGCTCCCTCAAAATGCTCAATCAGCTATCACCACAAATGAATTTGATATAGGTCAAAATCAAAAACCAAGTATTATAGGTATTGCATGGGATGGTGAAGCTTTTTGCTTTATTTCTAATATTCCACCAAAAGTTTATCGCTTTAACCCTAATAATCAATCTTACGCGACAAATATATCCCTACCATCCCAACTTTCTTCCTCTATAATGAGAGGTATTGCATATGACAGTGGATACTACTATATACTTTACTCTCTAGATAATAGTTATTTTATAATAAAGGTTGACAAAAATGGTAATATAATTTCGAATACTTCTCTTAGTTGGCTTACACATACTAATCTAATGGGTCTGACTATAGATCCCAATGGTGATTTCTATGCTTTCTCAAAAAATAATACCTCCGCAATCATACTTAAAATATCAATATCAACATCAACGGAAGCTATAGTCTCCAAAATCACAATACCACAATCTATTAGCCTAACGAAATATGCCATTTACGATTTGGCATATAAATATGATGCCGTGTGGGCTGTTGATAATCTAGGAAGAATATTGAA
>JBECUL010000187.1:0-1574 GCA_040225955.1 Candidatus Asgardarchaeum abyssi
GAATGGGTGAAAAAGGGCTACCTTCTCTCCTTGAAAAGGGGATTATATATTTTCAGTGATGAGTGGCGCAAGATCCAGCCTTCTGTTTTGTTTATAGCTAATTTTTTAGTCTTACCTTCTTATGTAAGTTTGGAATATGCTCTTGGTTTTTATGAGCTCATTCCTGAGAAAGTTACAGTAATCACCTCGGTAACTACCAAAAAAACTAAGATTTTTAAAAATTTACTGGCAGATTTTGAATATCACTCAATAAAGAATGATTTATTTTTTGGATTTAAAAAGGAGATAGATAATAATCAGGAATTTTTTATTGCCTTACCGGAGAAGGCTTTGCTTGATTATTTCTATTTAAACAGCCATTTCCAGGGGAGTTTTTCAGAATTAGAATCTCTTAGACTACAGAACTTAGAAAACTTAAATACAGAGTTATTGGAGACTTATGGGCTAAGGTACAATAAAAGAATAAGAAAAATTGCTCGGGTTTTGACCAGATTTGCAAGAAAAGAAAAAGCCAGCTACAAAAGATTATGAAATGAAAGATTATATCAAAGAAATTGTTGATGAGAGGCTTTCTCCTCAGGATAATAGGAATCGAATAAGAGAATATATCCAGAAGTTTTTGCTTTACATTCTTTACAAAAGGAAACTTTACCAGAATTTAGTTTTTGTTGGCGGAACGGCTTTAAGGTTTCTTTATGGGATAAAAAGATTCTCTGAAAATCTGGATTTTAACCTCTCTTATAAAGCGAAAAAATACGATTTCAAAAATATTCTTAAGGCTGCCGAAGAAGAGTTTGTTGCTTCAGGTTATAAAATAGAAATAAAATACGACGTAAGTAAAAATGTTCACAGTGCATTCTTGAAATTTCCCGGCCTGCTCTTTGAATACGGTTTAAGTCCACACAAAGATGAAAAGATTTCTATTAAAATGGAGATAGATACAAATCCTCCCAGGGGAGGAGGAGAAGAAGTTACCCTCTATAACTCTATTTTTATGTTTTATATTCTTCATTACGATTTAGCATCTTTATTTGCTGGAAAACTGCATGCTTTACTATGCCGGAAATATACCAAGGGAAGGGATTGGTATGACCTGATATGGTACTTGACAGCCTTCAAAGGATTAGAACCCAATTTTGTTATGCTGAATAATGCCATAGAGCAAACTATGAGAAAACCTTTCCAGATAGACAGAAAAAACTGGAAGGATAAATTGAAGGAGGCAATTGATAATTTTGATATTAAGAAGGCAAGAAATGATGTAAGGCGCTTTCTTGAAAATCCTGAAGAAATAGAACTTTTAACTAAAAAAAATCTCTATAAACTTTTAGATGTTTCCACCAGATACTGATTAAGATACCTCTGTAGAGAATAAACTAAAGTATGCCCTGGCCCAATTTCTCATTAACAAAAAGGAAAATAACTCGATCTTGCCATCCTCCAGTTTTTGAAACCTTACTGTAGGCCTACCTTTAACTAATCTTTTTTCTACAAGATATTTCCCTTGGGATAAAATTTTAATGAATATGGAGCACATGGCCTCGGAGAGAATAGCTCTTTCTCCTCCCAGAGGT
>JBECUL010000188.1:0-1531 GCA_040225955.1 Candidatus Asgardarchaeum abyssi
GACGATTTTCACGCTCAATCTCCTCGATGAGCTTTTCACACCTCTTTGAGCCTTTTGTATTTGCGAGAACGCATACCATATAGCTTTCCTGCGAAATGGCCGACTATGGTTATCAAGTCCTCGGTCAGTCCTCCGATTACGGCAGTCAGCCTAATCGTCTCTGATGACATCCTCCCTCCCTCTCAATGTTGTGCACGCCTATTTGCTAACCCTATGAGTATCTCTCTCAGACTATCTATGCTATCCACTGCCGTATGCTCATATTTATTCATAAAAACATTTAAAGATTTTCATCAAAATGCTTTGTTGAACAATTCAATGAATGGTTGCGTAATGTTATAATAATATCGCTGATAAATGTGTTATATGCGATATCATAATAACTTGCTCTAAATTCCGATTTCATAACTTCAATATAACATTGTTTTGGTCAACAAAGCACATCAAAAAGAACAGTTTTGTTAGGCGTTTGGACATCAGCAATAGGTGATGCCTTTGCAGCTATTGTTGGCACAGAGGTAGGAAGACATAAAATACCTTACAATAAGCGAAAATCATTTGAGGGATCCTTCGCCCTTTTTATTACATCCTTCATTGGAAACTATCTAATCTTACTTATGGATCCTCCTATGTTTTATGATGTTTTAATACTTTCATTGATTGCATCGATAGCAGGCGTAATATTAGAAAGCCTGCCGGGGTCTTATTTACTCGATGAGATAACAGTACCTTTAATACCAGCTGTAATAATACAAATACTTGGTGGGTATTCGTTCTATCTTTTAGGAGGGCTAATATAAAACTCTAATTTTTTACTAATATAGAAACTACTAGCATATGAAAATTAATCATCTTATTCATTAATTCTTGAGTTTTATAGAGAACATAAAGAAGCCCAACTGGATAAATGGCTACTGATAATAATATTGCTAGTAGTTTATCAATATTAGTAATTTTTCCCATTTCTAAGTTCATTATTTGAGCTTCCTGGATCATTCCATATCTTCCTAAAATAAATGCCATACTCGTATAGTAATTCTTATGATGATCAATATGATCATGTATATCCCTTACAAGAAAATATAAAGCTATTATATTTACAAAAGGGATTAACAATAAAACTACTCTAATAAGGGGTGTGATGTTTCGAATGGATAATGGAGGTAACTGCAGAACATAAATGTTCTTTGATTGTAATAATTCGATTTCTGCATTATGCAAGGCACCACTTTTAAGGTTATGATGCTTTAAATCAAAGTTTAGACTAACAAACCAGCGAGCTGACGCTATTATAGGAGCAAAAAAGATGGCAATCATGAACATAAAATATTGAATCATGGGAGGTCTTGAAAATATAGAGTAAAGTGGTAACAAAGCTAATATTAAAAGAGATACGATAATTATAGAAACTCCAATTACAAATATTACTTGTGAGAGGGGGTCTTTATAATGTATAGCTCTTAAATGCTCTGCAGCATTAATGAGTTCGTTTTTCCTATGTAAGCTATTAATTGGTGGTCGCAGATCTTTA
>JBECUL010000189.1:0-1514 GCA_040225955.1 Candidatus Asgardarchaeum abyssi
ACTATTTCATTTGTTGCATTAAATGGTTCCGTAGAACATGTATAATTGCCATCCGACAATAGGGTCATATTTTCGACCTTTAAAACCCCGTCTACTTCATAGAATAGTGAAACATTTAATATGTCATAATCGTCATCTATTGTTACATTAACCTGAAGAACTAACCCGCTTTCGAGTTTTTTTAGTTCATATGATATACCTCTGATTGTTGGAGTACTTGGAGTTGGGGTAATTTCAACTTTGACTTCTGTAACGCCTGGAGTCATATTGGTCAAAACATAGACATATGTTCTATCACCAAATGTGAAAATTTTGTAATCTAATCCATTCGTAACATCGATGTTCATTCCATCATAAAGCTTTGGAAACACAAATTTTACCCATACCAACATACTGGAGCTTAAGTTACTTCTAATTTTAGCAATATTGTAGTAGTGCCAGATATCGCTAAATTTGTATGTAACGTTAAAGATCGGGGTTGCAACATATGGAGTTGCTTTGCCTTCTTCATCAATGTAAACGGGAATTGAATAATGCCCAGTTTCATCATATGAGAACTTAGTTACAGAGTTGTTTCTTATTTCAATTAAGCGATATCCCCAGTGTGGAGCGTAATCAGGGACTCCAGTTGCTGTTCTTGCAGGAGCACCGACAGATGTAGTCTCTAAGTAAATATGGTTATGGTATATTGTCATTTTATCAACGTGTGTGTGACCAGATAATACAAGTGTTATATTATAAGTATCGACGATATCTATGAATGCATACTTGCTAATGTCCGCTAAGCATCTATCATCACCAGTTCCATCAAAAACAGGTACATGCATTATGAGAAACTTTAATGGCTTATTTTGATACTTCATGAATTGATTTTCTACCCATTGAATTTGTGAGTTTTTAATGGCAACAGCTCTACCACCCTCCCCTGTATCTACAAAGACAAAAACCGCGTTTCCGAAGACAAAAGTGTAGTTATGATATTGCTCGTCTGATTTTTCACTTGGCCAGTATCCAAAATACTTATCATAATATTTTATCCCATTGTTATAATACTCATGGTTTCCTGAGATTACGAAAGTAGGAACTTCAAATTTTTGTAGAATATTATAAAACTCGGCATATTGCTGAGCCGTCTCCTCCTCAGTCTCGGTATATCCAGAGTTCACTAAATCCCCAATAACAAGCACAAATGTTGGTCTAATCATATTAATCTGATTAATTGAATTATAAGAAAAAGCTATCATATATTCTCATATATATAAGTTATACTTATACTACTACAGTCAAGCTTGTGATAACTACACTTAGCGAAAGACTGATTGTTAGATTTTGTTAGATTTTATTTAATTTAAATAAGTTTTACTTATGATACACAGCATTATGCATAAGCTTTTATTTTATCTGTTCGATGATCTCTTGTCATAAGCAGAAGTTATGAGAGTGTAGTTAAATCAATAAGTTTTACTTCTGTTATTAAACCTCGCTTTATAGATATTTCCAGAATAAACGAACTT